>NZ_JBIMCW010000004.1:0-218140 GCF_048552295.1 Acinetobacter legionensis | reverse complement strand
TGAGTTTGAAGCAATGTACTATGATAAGATTAACCCGTTAGGTCAGGTGGCCTAACTTAAATAAAAAAGTCTCCGACAAACCCGGTACGGTTCAGTAATTGCCATTTCAATATCGGTAATTGCTTGCCTAAAGCTCGGGTATAAACTTTGTGCCAACTTGGTCGGTTTGACTCCAAATTTGTCTCGTTCAAATAAAGGATCATTTAAAAATTTACGTAGGCGATTTAGATTGTAGGTGACAGATGGCTGGCTTAAATTGAGGCGCTCAGCTGCATGACTAATATTTTTAGTTTCAAAAACGATAATAAAAACTTTAATAAGACTTAGATCAATCAATTGTCATATCTCTATTGAATGAGGGAGGTAGACCTCCCTGCTCTACTTTTAGATTTGTACCGCTTTCACCGCCAATTTTGTTTTTTTCAACTGTAAGCGAATCATTGAAACACTCATTACCGCAATAATACAAGGGATTGATAATGCGATAAAATTATAATTAATGGGCAGACTTAAGCTTAACAGCCAACCACATAAGATTGGCCCTAAAATTGCGCCTAAGCGCCCCACACCTAAAGCCATTCCTAAGCCTGTTGCACGAATATTGGATGAATAAAATTGGGACATATACGCCAATAATAAGATTTGCCCACCAATTGATGCAGCACCTGCAACCGCAATACAAAAATAAAGAATGACCATTGGTAAATTATAACTCAGTAAGATTAATGCGATCGCGCCACTTAAAAACAGTGAGCATAATACCTTTGCCAGATTAAAACGATCCGCTAAGTAGCCACCACAAATTGCACCAAGCATTCCACCAATATTTAAAGCCAATAGAAAAACCAGACTGGTCGATAAGTCATAGCCTGCTTCTACCATTAATTTAGGCAACCAATTACCTAAAGCATAGACCAGTACAAGCGCCATAAATACGCTGCCCCAGAATAAGAGTGTCACCATCCCACGATTTTCTGCAAATAAATCCTTGATCGGGGTTTTAGAGGTAGATTGATTGTCTTGATGAAGACCAATTTGAGTCTGAGACGTATAGGTAATATTGCCGTCAATTTGTTTAAGGATCTCAATGGCTTGGTCAGTTTTATCACGGCGCACTAAATAATCAATCGATTCGGGTAACAGCTTCCAGATTATGGGAATGAGTAAAAGTGGCGTGCCTCCTAGAATAAACATGATTTTCCAACCAAATTGCGGAACTAACCACATTCCTAATAAAGCTGAACACATCCCACCGACTGCATAACCACTAAACATTAAGGAAACCAAGGTTGAGCGTAGTTTTTTAGGTGCGTATTCAGTCATCAAGGCGATTACATTTGGCATGACCCCGCCTAACCCCAAACCAGCCAAAAACCGAAAAACTCCAAAACTTTGTGGATTATTGGCATAACCACAAACTAAAGTAAAACCACTGAATAAACAGATACATAAAATAATTAATTTTTTACGGCTGAATCCATAGCTTTCTAATTTATCACTCAGGCTACCGAAAATAATCGCACCAAACATCATCCCAAATAGGGCGACACTGCCCAGAAATCCAGCCGTAATACTGTCAATTTTCCATTCTGCCATCAACTTGGGTAAAGCAACACCGTAAATCACTAGATCATAACCATCAAAGATAATGATCAATGCACTGAGTAAAATCACCCGCCAATGAATGGCTTTTAATTTGGCATGATCAATAATTTCATTTGCATTTATGCTTTGCATAATAGACCTCCCTGGTCATATTGTCCTGTTTGTAATCTTTGTTGTTTAAGTCGTCATTTCAGTGTGCTGTAGTTGTTTTGCTAATGCTGCTTTGGCTGTCTGAATATCATTTTCAAGCGAATGCTGCCACAACCAGTCAAAACGCTGTGTCAAATGTTGGCCTATTGATTCAAAATCAGGATATTTCGATGAATATAGCTCATAGATTTCACCTGATTCACGCGAGGTATTTTGAACTTTCACGGCGCGCGCTAATCGAACTTGCTCATAGATTTCCGATACAGCTTTGATAGATTCAGATGTCAACCTAGGGTTTTCTAATAATTTAGCTAAAATCAAAGCATCCTCTAAACCTTGTCCAGCACCAGCACCTTGATGCGGTAACATGGCATGAGCAGCATCGCCAATCAAAATCACATTATTGTTTTTGTTTATATAGGTTTCTAAAGGTTGAATTTCATGTAATGCCCAAATGGTTGGTGAGTCGATCAGATCCAATAATGCCTTACAACTCTCGCTCCAGTCTGCAAAATCAGCCAGCATGGCTTGTTTTGAAACAGGAGATGTCCATGGTGTATTCTCTGCTAATACAGTTTGCGTGCGATCTGACTTAAACGCAACAATGTTAATTTCTTCACCCTGACGGATTGGGAAAGTTAAGATATGTTTATCTTTCCCTAAAAGCATTTGTGGTACATCGGCAATTTCTGCATCATTTCCCAGTTTTGCAATGGCTTGCTTAAAATCTTGAAATTTAATAATTCCACGATATGCCCAAGTCCCCGAAAACTGAGGTTCAACACGCGCTAATTGATTAGAGTCAAGCACATGATTTCGAACAACTGACCGAATTCCATCACAACCAATCACATAATCAAATGTAATATGTTGACCATCGATAAAGTGAATTGTCGCTTGTTCTTCATCTGCCTCAATTTCTTGTACACGTTTATTAAAATGTACATTTGTTAAAGGCACCAACGGAATTAAACGATCGAGAAAATCTGCACGATGTACCGAAGATTGTCCGACTTGTGGCGCAATCGATGCAGCTAGATACTCATCGGTATAACCATTACGCCATTGAAACCAAATATCAGTGTATGGTGCCTTTACCTGATCTGCAATAGATTCATACTCTTGGCTTAAACCTAATAATTGAATGGCTTTAACTGCGTTGGCACCAAATGAAATCCCTGCGCCAATCTCGGAAAACTGTGATGCGGACTCAAAGAGATGTACATCCAAATGTTTATTTTTGACCAATTGAGTCGTGAGTGCTAATCCCGCAATACCGCCACCAATCACAGCAACTCTAATTTTTTTGTCCATTTTTAGCATTCCTTACTAAATTGCTTAGAATTCTATAATTGGTTATTTTTTAGAATAAATCCAATTTATATTTTTAGGTTTGTACTATCTAGATTTTTGATATTTATTTAAATAAATCTCTTTCATAAATCAAAAAATGATCATGTTGAATGAATCATATTGCGATTGAAAGTTCCTTCTCCCCACGGGAGAAGGCTAGGATGAGGGGGATTTTATGTTGATTTTTAGCTTTAAAAAAGTCTTATGAAATAATCTTAAAATATTGATATAACTAAATTAGTTTAGTTAAAAACCCACAGTCCACGAGATTTGTGCAGTACGTGGTGCGCCAAGAAATAAATAGTCATCGCCTAAGAAACTCCCCGCATCGCGCCAGTATTTTTTATTAAACACGTTATCAACATTAAATCGAAGCGTATTGTCATAACCATAAGCACGGAAGTTATAAGCTGTACCTACATCAAACACGCTATAGCCTGATACTTTTACTGTACCTGTTTTATTGGCATATTTACTGCTGCTGTATTGCATGCCAGCCAATAAACGTAAGCCATCTACTTGTGGTACTCGATAAGATAGATGATTAGCAAAACGAACACTTGGTACATTCTGAGTTTGATGACCTTGATAATCAGCCACTTGTATTTCTTTTAAACGTGAACGAATTAAAGCTAAAGAAGAAGTCATATCTAAATTTTGCCCTAAGCGTCCTTGTAAGCCCAATTCCAAACCAAGATTATGTTGCTTACCATCCGTGACAAAGTATTTATCTGCGTTGGTGTTTTGATTGTCTTGGGTTAAATCGGACAACGCCGCGGTAAACAGTAATGTTTGCCACTGCTGCTTAAGACCCAATTCATACTGAGTTGAATTTATCGGTGCTAACGTTTTAAAAGCATTACCTTCAATACCTTGATCAGGAATACCAGTAGCAAACCAAGGGGCTTGTCCGCCATCACTTAATCCTTTGGCATAAGAAGCATAGAGATGAGTCTGTTCCCAAGGTTGATACATCAACGCAAACTGCGGTAAGAAACGATTGAAATTGGTCTCTCGGATGTTGTTTGCATCTTCATCATAGGCATTTTCATTTAAGTGCATTAGTTTGCCGCCCAACAATACTGACCATTCAGCGTTAAAGTCAATCTGGTCAAGTAAGTTCAATGCAGTTTGTTGACTGTCTAATGATTTATAATGTTTACCTAAAGTTTTGTCAGTAGGCGCATACGTTATAGGATCATTATAAATATTTCCTGTACCGACCCATTCATTGATTGCATTATATTGTATATGCCGTTTCCCTGTATGTGACAGTTCTAAACTTAGCTTATGTTGCCAAGCCCCTGTACTAAACTTTCCGTTTAAGCCTGCTTTAAATTGATTGGTTAAGAAGCTGTCGTCTGGATTACGGAAATCATAAATATCATAGTTACCATTTTGGTCAAAGGTATTACCTAAACTTGTCGTTTGACAAATACTGCTACCACAACCCCACGGAAATGCTGAATAATCATCAATCACGACACGGCTTTGTGCAGCAGACAGATTTGTTGTCCAGTGGTCATTGACTTGGTAAATATATTTTAAGCTGGCATTTAGACTTTCATTGGTCACTGGTTTACTCCAGCTTTGATAACCAAGTAAACGGTCCCATTTGACGCCAGTGGGTACAGTGGTACCATCCAGTAACTGATAACCTGCGACTGAGCGCTGACGTTGATGCTGTGATTCAATATCAAATTCTAATTTTGACTGATCTGAAATTTCCCAATCTAAAGCCAAAGCACCAAACAAACGCTTCCCATCTGCATGCTCAACATAAGGATGAATTTCTTCTTTGGCCAGATTCAGTCGATAACCAAACTGCTGATCGTCTCCGAACAAACCACCCAAGTCAGTTGCGACACGATTTCCACCATGACTATCCACTTCAACGGTGATAGCACGAATGTCTTCTGGACGTTTAGTGACATAATTGATAACACCACCCGGTGTTGACATCCCACTTTGGATTGCACTTATACCCTTTAGAATTTCAACTTGTGCCTTGTTCTCTAGTGCCACATTTTGCTCGCCACGCAACAAATGACCATTGAGTAAATAACTTGACCCTAAATTCAGGTTAAAGCCACGCATAATAAAGTTTGGATAATAACCAATGGGTGCATAGCCATCGCCGATGGCTGCATCATTTTTAACAACATCCGTCAGGGTTTTTGCATGTTGGTCAGCGATACGTTCCGCGGTGACTGTACTGATAGATGCAGAAATCTCAGCAAGATTTTGCTGAGTAAATCCTGATAAATTTACCTTGGGTTGATAATAAGCAGTTGGTGTTGTTTCTATTGTTTGAACGCTTACTTTAATCGTTTTAAGTTGTTGGGTATCTTTTTCAGTATCAGCATGTGCCAATGCTGAACTTAGCCCTAGACATGAAAATGAACCAACTGCCAATAATGCTTTTTGTAAACGAGAAAATGGATACGTTTTCACAGTAATTGTCTAACCCCAAAAGATAATTTTACAGCCTAAATTTATGCGCATGAGTATTCACAATTTTCTTCGATTGAACAAGCATTTCTATAAGATATTTAAGCTTTAAAGAACACATTGATATGACCTTAAAAATAAATATGCATCTTAGAAGAAAAATTAAAACTTTGCTAAAGCATCAAGATGTTGCTGGAAATCACCTTCCGTCCCCGCAGCATTTACATGTTCGAAGTAATCATACCAACCACTTGCTTCAATACCTGTTAACAATGCATCACTTATACATTGTCACTGCTGATCTATGCCTAAGCTTTTGAAGATGAAACCAGATATTGATCTAAATTTTTAAGGGAAAAATCGATGATTTGCAAAAGCATTTGTTCTGAATAACCATCTCTAGCTTGAACAGATAATCCATGTAGCACTAGTCCGTAATATTGCCCTAATATTTCAGGTTCGGCATGTTCTAATAATTGTCCATCTGCTTTCGCCTGTTTAAAGCGCTTAACCAGACTTTGACCACGTTCAATACGTTGTTGCTTCATCCAGTCTAAAAGACCTTGATTTTCCTGACTTAATACACTTGCAGATGATACAACCATACAGCCATATGAATGATTATTCTGGGTATAAAGTTTGATTGCATCTTGAAATAATTGGCTGATCGCATCCTTAATATTTGCTTGTTGTAAAGCGTGGATCGCAAAGCCGCCTTCATTTTCTTCGTAATGTATAACAGCTTCTCGAAACAACGCCTCTTTCGAGCCAAAGGCTTTATAAATACGCGCTGAAGCAATACCCAAGACCTCGACTAAATCTGACATCGAAGTCCCTTCATAGCCATGTTGCCAGAAAAAATCACGCGCTTGAATCAGTGCTTTTTCTCTATCAAATTCTCTTGGTCTACCAGCCATAACGACGCTTCAATCCGATTTAGTATTTTTTATTATCATTCGAAAAAATAAATTTCGCAAATAAATCAATAGGATTTGTTGGAAAGGCTGCCCTTTTTCAGATTCTTTTTAAAAACTTGTTGTTTTTATTCAAAAGAAAGCCTATTGTTTGTCGATCGACAACTAATTGAGTTTAGCTATGCAAACCATCAAAGGTCCAAGTATTCATCTCGCACAATTCAGTGATGATATTTTCCCGTTTAATAATTTAGAGAGCATTGCCGCATGGGTTTCCGATAAAGGCTTTAAAGCTGTACAACTGCCAGCATGGGATAAGCGTTTATTTGATGTTAATTTAGCAGCCACAAGCCAAGATTATTGCGATGAAATACAAGGGGTTTTACAAAATAATGGTTTAGAAATTAGTGAGTTGACAACGCATATTTTTGGTCAACTTATGGCTGTGCATCCGGCTTATGATGCTTTATGTGATGGTTTTGCACCTTCACATTTACATGGAAATTCAGTAGCTAGAACTCAATGGGCTGAACAACAAATGTTGGCTTCTGTTCAAGCATCTGCCCGTTTAGGTTTACAAGATATGGGAACTTTTTCCGGTTCACTGGCATGGCCTTATATCTTTCCTTTTCCTCAACGCCCTGCTGGACTTATTGAAACCGCTTTTGATGAACTTGCACGTCGTTGGATGCCGATCCTCAATGCTTGTGATGAACATAATGTCAATTTGTGTTACGAAATTCATCCTGGTGAAGACTTACATGATGGTATTTCCTTTGAAATGTTCTTAGAACGAACACAACACCACCCACGTTGTCAGATTCTTTTTGACCCGAGTCATTTTATTCTGCAACAACTGAATTATGTGGAATACATCGATATCTATAAAGATTTTATTCGAATGTTCCATGTCAAAGATGCTGAGTTTAACCCGACAGGTCGCCAAGGGATGTATGGGGGCTATCAAAATTGGGGAGATCGTGCAGGTCGATTCCGTTCTACTGGAGATGGTCAGGTTGATTTTAAAGCAATTTTCTCAAAATTGGCACATAACGACTATCAGGGCTGGGCAACTTTAGAGTGGGAGTGTTGTTTAAAAAATAAAGAGGATGGCGCAAGTGAAGGTGCTGAGTTTATTCAACAACATATTATTCATGTTACTGATAAAACCTTTGATGATTTTGCCGCAGCGCCTGTCAATCAATTGCAAATCAATCAACTTTTGGGTATCTAAGGCAGAGATTGAGAATTTACTATGACAACCATTACAACACATGAAAATTTAGTCGATCAATTTCAGCATCATTACATTCATATTGACGGTAAAAAACTTCATTATGTTTCTACAGGTCGTGGTCCTGTCGTATTACTTATCCCCGGTTGGCCACAAACATGGTACGCATGGCGAAATGTGATGCGTGTCTTGGCGGCCAACGGTTATCAGGCAATTGCTGTAGATCCACCGGGAACGGGATATTCTGTTCCGCTGAATGGGAGTTATGATACCGGGCGAATTGCGACAATTTTATCCAGCTTAATGTCAAAACTTGGACATGATACTTATTCAGTGATTGGTCACGATATCGGGATGTGGGTTGCTTATGCACTTGCAGCTGATTTTCCCCAATCTGTCACTTCTCTGGCCGTGACTGAAGCTGTTATTCCCGGATTGGCAACACCACCGCCTATTTTTGTTTCACCTGATGAAAATATTTTTCTATGGCATTTCATGTTTAATCAAGTGATGGATTTACCTGAAGCTTTAGTCAGTGGCCGTGAAGAAACTTATCTTAATTATATTTTTGATAAGTGGTCATGGCATAGAGATAGAGTTGCCACTGAGACTTATATTGAGGCTTATAAAGTATCAGGGCGTTTAACGGCAGGTTTTAACTACTATCGTTCAATCCCGGAAACTATTCGTCAAAATAAAATCCGAGCAGCTAAAAATCTAGAAATGCCTGTATTGGCGATTGGTGCAGAACAGGCAACCAATGATGCACCTTATGAAACCATGAAAAAAGTTGCACCATATTTAAGCAGTGCAATTGTTAAAGATTGTGGTCATTTTATTATGGAGGAACAACCCGAAGCATTTTGTTCCCTGATTTTAGAATTTCTACAATTGGAGCAATAGGATGTCCTTAGATCATCAAATTGCAGACTGGCTTAACACTAGACCTGTTGTTACAGCAGTTGCAAATACACTTTGTGAATTAAGAGCGCAGGTAAATCATGACATCATACAACAGCAAGGTATTGAGCAAGATTCCAGCTATCAAACCAGTTTTTGGGTCACAACCTCTGATCAAGCTCAAATCCAAGTTCGGGTATATACGCCCTATGTTATGGTGCAGCTACAAAGCAATCCAGCTTTAGTATTTGCCCACGGCGGTGGATGGTGTTTGGGGAGTTTAGATGCATGGGATCGTTCATGCCGTTTACTGGCAGAATCAACACAGCATGTTATCTTTTCAGTGGATTATCGCCTAGCGCCTGAATTCAAATTTCCAGTACCGCTGACAGATTTTTTTACAGCACTTCGTTATATTCAAGAACATGCTTTAAGTTTAGGGCTTGATCAAAATCGTATTGCTGTGGGTGGTGATAGTGCGGGCGCCAATCTTGCAGCGGCTGCATGCTTACTCGCTAATGCGCATCCAGAAATCCAGATTAATCAACAACTGCTGTTTTATCCAGCTTTAGATGCCACGATGCAGGGTAAATCCTATGAAACTTATGCGGATGGTTATGGCTTAACCACTGCAACAATGGCGTATTGTTGGGATCAATATTTAAATAGTGATTCTGACAAAACCAATGAGTTGGTGAGCCCCCTACTGGCACAGTCATTACAAGGCTTACCTGAGGCAACAATTTTTGTCTGTGAATATGATCCACTGCGTCATGATGGTGAACAATATGCTGAAAGATTAAGAGATGCAGGTGTCTCGGTGAAATTTCATGTTCTAGCAGGAATGATTCATGGTGCAATCCATATGACTGCAATCACAGAGAAAGCCAACGCTATATACGATAAGATTGATTTATAGGTGATTTTTGATCATCGTGAAAAAAGGAAATCACATGATTTCCTTTTTTTGTTACCTTTAAAAGTATCTGAATGTTTTTAAAAACAGAACTGATATACGCATTAAAAAGACTAACCTAATTCAGCCAATATTTTATCTAGCGTTGCATTCTGTTGCTGCCATTTTGGCTGTTTATCTTTGTCAATAATTAATGCGCGGACACCTTCAAGAATATCGCCATGTTCAAACCAGATATCCTGTAAATTTCGTTCAAGTTGCATACATTGTTGTAATGACAATCCCCGTCCTAAGTATTGCAGTCTTAAACTGGTCTTTTTCGCCAGCCAAGAACGTTGTTGCAAAGTGCTTAGGACTTTACTTGCCCAAGCTTTATGCTGTTGATCTTTTTCATTTTCAAGACTTTTTTCAATATCTTGCAAATTTTCAAAGCCAAAATGCTTCCGAATGTTTTCAACGGATGTACTGAGTTCACTTGCTACAGGTCGGGTAATAAATTTAGAAATTATCTGTTCGATCTTATCTTTGCTTAAGTTGCTTGATTGACTCAGGGCATCGAATAAAGCATTAAATTGTTGGCTAGGAACATGATAATCAATCAAATCTAAATACAAGGCATCACTGCTGCTGATCTGATCGCCTGTGGTTGCCAGATAAACCCCAATATCATCTAAACGCGACAAGAAATGGGTTGCGGCAACATCAGGAAAGAAACCAATCGCCGTTTCAGGCATGGCAAAACGTGATTTTTCACTGCTGACAATAATATGACAGGCTTGTGCCAGACCAAAACCGCCGCCTAATACATAGCCATCTAACAATACCACAACAGGTTTTTTAGACGCGCGAATGCTATTCAACATGTCATATTCAGCATTAAAATACTCTTTATGTCCATCTGTACCATTTTGATAACAATCATAAAGATAGCGAATATCACCGCCTGCACAAAATGCTTTTGGACTATTAGATTTGATCAATATCGCTTGAATGCCAACGTCATCTTGCCAAGTTTCAACTTGTGTACGGATACCATTGATCATATCCAGAGTCAGTGCATTCAGGCTGGACACTCGATCTAAGGTAATCACCCCCAAAGCAGCGTGCTGTTCGACGATTAAATGATTTTCAGTATTCATCCCATCTTCATCCTGTTATTGATTTTTAAAGTTGGCTTGGCGTTTATCAACAAAGGCTTGCATGCCTTCTTTTTGATCCAAAGTAGCAAAAATTGAATGAAAGGTTCGTCGTTCAAAACGTAAACCTTCCGCCAAACTCACTTCAAAGGCACGATTAATTGATTCTTTGATCATCATGGTCGCCACCAATGATTTTTCAGCAATTTTTTCAGCTGTACTTAAAGTCTGGGTTAAAAGATCTTCAGGGCTAAACACGCCGGCAACTAAACCACTCAGTTCTGCCTCAATTGCCCCCATTTGTCGTGCGGTTAAACACATTTCCATCGCTTTGGCTTTACCTATGGCAAGAGTTAAACGTTGGGTACCACCAATACCTGGAATCACGCCTAAAGTGACTTCAGGTAAGCCAAACTTGGCATTGTCTGCACAATAAATAAAGTCACACATCAATGCCAACTCACAACCGCCACCCAAAGCATAGCCACTGACAGCAGCGATTAAAGGTTTACGGCGTTGTGCAATACGATCTGCTAGATTGAAAAAATCATCAAAATAAATATTCGGAAAGTTCAATCCCGCCATTTCTTTAATATCTGCCCCTGCTGCAAAGGCTTTCTCTGAACCAGCCAGAACCATGCAACCAATCTTCTGATCTTTTTCTAAATCATCTAAAGCTAAATTCACTTCTTGAATTAATTTTGAATTTAATGCGTTTAAAGCCTTTGGACGATTGAGTCTAATCAAGCCTACGCCTTTATGTTTTTCCAGTAAAATTGTTTCAAATTGCATATTCATTTCCTTATCTATTTTATCCCATCATCTGATACACAGCGATTGAATCTATTTATAAACTTCGCGCAATCACCAAGCGCTGGATGTCACTAGTGCCTTCATAGATTTGGCAAATACGGGCATCACGATAAATCCGTTCAATTGGAAAATCTTTTAAATAACCATAGCCGCCGAAGACCTGTAAAGCTGCTGAACACACACGCTCTGCCATTTCTGAGGCAAATAATTTTGCCATTGAGGCTTCATTAAGACAGGGCTTGCCTGCTTCTTTCAATCGTGCGGCATGATGAACCAATTGACGAGCTGCTTCGATTTCTGTTGCCATACTGGCCAAACGAAAAGCGATTGCCTGATGTTCAAAAATCGGTTTTCCAAAAGTAATCCGTTCTTTGGCATATTTGCTGGCTTCTTCTAAGGCAGCACGTGCCAAACCCACTGCTTGCGCAGCAATACCAATACGACCGCCTTCAAGATTAGACAGTGCTATTTTAAGCCCTTCACCTTCTTGACCTAACATTAAGCTTTTGTGTACACGCACATCAGTCAATGCAATTTGGCAGGTATCTGAAGCATGCAATCCCAGTTTTTCTTCAGTCCGAATCACTTCATAGCCCGCAGTTTCCCGTGGCACAATAAAGGCACTGATACCTTTTTTACCAGCATTTGGATCGGTGACTGCAAATACAATAATTGCACCAGCATTATTTCCTGAAGTAATAAATTGTTTTGCACCGTTAATAATCCAGTCCTCACCATCTTTGACAGCTCGGGTTTTCAGCGCTGCTGCATCAGAGCCTGTATGCGGTTCGGTCAATGCAAAAGCACCAATCATTTCACCTTGCGCCAAAGGTAATAAATATTTTTGTTTTTGTTCTTCACTACCAAATTTAGCAATCGGAACACAACCGACTGAGTTATGTACACTCATAATGGTGGAGGTTGCGCCATCGGCCGCCGCAATTTCTTCAAGTGCAAGGACATAGGCTAAGTTGCCGGTATCTGAACCACCCCATTGCTCTGAAATCAGCATCCCCATAAAACCTAATTGCCCCATTTGTGACAAGGTCTCTTTTGGGAAAATACTATGTTTATCCCATTCTGCTGCATTCGGTTTAATTTGTTTTTTGGCAAAGCTTTTCGCCATGTCCTGAATCAATAATTGTTCTTCAGTAAATTGCATTTCAGATTCCTTAGCATCATTAAACGTCCTACATTCGGCAAGATTGCTCTATATAGGACTCTACTCACCAGCTTTATGCGTTTAATTGTTGTTTAGCAATCTCTTGATTACGCAGTAAAAAGCGTTGAATTTTGCCACTTGGTGTTTTTGGCAGTTCATTGACAAATTCTACTTGTCTTGGATAAGCATGGGCTGACAGACGTTTTTTGACAAATTGTCCAAGTTGTTCAGCCAATTCCTCAGATGGTATTTTATTTTCTGCCAAAATCACAAAAGCTTTAACGATTTCCGTTCGCTCTGGATCTGGTACTCCAACAACAGCGGCTTCAATCACTGCTTCATGTTCAAGTAATGCACTTTCTACATCAAAAGGTCCAATACGATATCCAGAGGTGGTAATCACATCATCACTACGTCCAACAAAGCTCATACTCCCATCTGTATGTAATTCAGCAGTATCACCGGTCAAATAATAATTTTTGATAAACGGTGATTTACGACTTTCTTTATAGCCACCAAACCACATCATCGGTGATTGACTGATATCTACCGCTAAAATTCCAGCGGTATCGGCAGGCAACTCATTCCCTTGATCATCCACCACAGCGACACGATAACCTGGACTGGCAAAACCAGCAGCACCAGCACGGACGTCATGGTTTAAACCATGATGGTTGCACACCACCATGCCCACCTCAGTCTGTCCATAATGATCAAAAATAGGTGCATCAAGCACTTGTTTAAACCAACGAAAAACTTCTGGATTTAAAGGTTCTCCTGCACTGCTCACAACACGGAATTTACCCTTTAGTTGTGCCATTTGAGTGGAATCTGCGGCCATCATCATCCGATATGCTGTAGGTGCACCTGCCAAATTGGTAATTTTATAATCATCAATAATTTGACATAAACTGTCTATGCTAAAACCACCTTCATAAAACAAAGTGGCATGACCTAACAACAAAGGTCCTGTGATACCGTAATAAAGTCCATACGCCCAACCTGGATCAGCAATATTCCAAAATGCATCATCTGCGCGTAAGCCGATCGCATCTTTCATATAGTTACCAAAAGCAATTAATGCTTTGAGTGGAACTTCTAAAGGTTTTGCAGGTCCAGTGGTGCCTGAGGTAAACATCAGTAAAAATGGATCCTGAATGCTTTGCATGACTAGATCACAGTGCTCAGCGTGTTGATTGAGTTCTTTCCAAAAATCTAAATCGCCTTGTTGTACACCATGACCATGTTGATCAGCGACGGTCATAATTTGTGGACACTGTGCAACTTCATCCAGTTTGCTACGATTGCCGATATCAGTCACGACTAATTTACTTTTTGCCAGCTGAACTCGATGTTCAATCGCCTTTGGCCCAAATGCAGTAAACAGCGGTTGATAGACTGCACCAATTCGCCAAGCAGCTAGAATCACCACCAATAATTCGGGAGTTCTTGGTAATAAACCCGAAATACGATCACCAGCTTGAATACCCTGTGACTTTAAAAAATTGGCAAACTGACTCGACCATTTTTTCAGTTGAGTAAAGGTATATTGTTCTTTACGACCATCTTTACCTTGCCAATATAGCGCAACTTTTTCATGATCTGCTTCCGCATGTCGGTCACAGCATTCATAACAGGCATTCAATTGATCAACTGAACCTGAGAGCATTTCTTTAACAACACTATCTAAATCAAATTTTTTAGCAACATCCTGATAATTCAACATATTATATACTCCGGCCTGGATTTATTGTTATTCATGACACGAGTGAATCTATGGATTTTTCACCACCCATTGGTGGTGAAATTAACTATGCTTCGACTGATGATGAAGCTTCTTTAGGCAAATATTGCTGAATGATGCTTGAGAAGTCGAGTTGAGCATTGCCTTGCATACACAATTGCTGATAAAGCTGCTGTACCAAACCGCCTAAAAGCAAAGGTTGTTTGACTTGACCTGCGGCTTCTACAGCCAAACCCAAATCTTTAAGCATCAGTTGAGAGGCAAATCCATCACTATAACCGCGTCCAGCGGGCGCATTGGCTGAAATACCCGGCCACGGGTTGCACACTTCCGAGCTCCAGCAACGACCGCTGGAACTATTGATTACACCTGCCAACGCCTGTGCATCGATACCGAGTTTAGCCCCTAGCGCCATGCCTTCAGCCACTGCGGCCATTGAAATGCCTAAAATGAGATTATTACAAATTTTAGCAATTTGCCCTGCACCCACTTCACCACAGTGCACGATGTTCTTGCCCATGGGTGCAAGCACAGATTTTACTTGTTCAAAGGCTTTATCATCAGTTCCCACCATAAAGGTCAGTGTACCTGCTTGAGCGCCGATCGTGCCACCTGAAACAGGTGCATCGCAAATTTGAATCCCTTGATCTATACCAATTGCAGCAATGTCTTTAATGGTTTGCGGATCAATGGTACTACTGTCAATACATAAGCTACCTTGTTTAAGGACAGTAAGTACCCCATTTTCCCCCAAATACACTTCTTTAACATGCTTTGCTGCTGGCAGCATGGTGATTACGACATCTGCATTTTCTGCTGCTGCCTGCGGACTATCACAGGCGATTCCACCTGCTTCGGTGAAATGTGTGATTGCAATATCACTTAAATCAAAGCCATAAACTGTCAAGCCTGATTTGAGTAAATTATGGGCCATTTTACCGCCCATATTACCTAAACCAATAAATGCAATATTCATCCTTGAACTCCTGTATTAACGCAAGCTGATGGTGGTATTCACTTCACCTTTTTCTTGTGTGTCTTCGAACCAACGACTGGTAATGGTTTTGGTTTGAGTATAGAACTGTACTGCTTGTTTACCATAAGGTCCTAAGTCCCCTAATTTTGAACCTCTTGACCCTGTAAAGCTAAAGAATGGAACCGGCACGGGAATTGGAATATTAATGCCCACTTGACCAATATCAATGGTGCTTTGGAAAGTACGTGCTGTTGCACCACTTTGAGTAAACAATCCTACACCATTCCCAAATGGGTTGGCATTAACCAATTCAATGGCTTGTTCAAGCGTATCAACATGAATAATGGCTAAAACAGGGCCAAAAATTTCTTCAGTATAGATACGCATATCGGTAGTGACTTGGTTGAATATGGTTGCACCAACAAAATTGCCCTTTTCATAGCCATGTACTTGCACGTCTCGACCATCAAGTAAGAGTTGTGCACCTTGTTCAATACCACTATTAATCAAATCTATAACACGAGCTTTTGCACGTGGAGAGATCACAGGACCAATATCTGTTTGCGGTTCATGCCCTGCATTCACTTTGAGTGTTTTGGCTTTTTCAACCAACTCATCCACCCAGTGTTTAGTTTCACCGACCATGACAGCAACTGACAATGCCATGCAACGTTGTCCAGCTGCACCAAAAGCAGCGCCGACTAAAGCATTTAACGTTTGTTCTTTATTGGCATCTGGCATTACCACAACATGGTTTTTTGCTCCCATCATCGATTGCACACGTTTACCATGCTGACCTGCTAAGTTATAGACATGCGTTCCTACTGCTGTTGAACCTACAAATGAAATGGCTTTAATGTCTGGATGCGTACATAGACGATCAACCACTTGTTTGCCACCATGTACTACATTGAGTACACCAGCAGGTACACCAGCTTGTAATGCCAACTCAACTAGCATCATGGTTGATAATGGATCTTGTTCAGACGGTTTAAGAACAAAGGTATTACCGCAAACGATCGCCATTGGAAACATCCATAGTGGAATCATGGCAGGAAAATTAAATGGGGTAATTCCAGCACATACCCCCAATGGCTGTTGCAAGGTATAAGTATCTACACCACGAGCTACACCTTCAGTATATTCACCCATTTGCAAGGTACCAATCGAGCAAGCATGTTCAACTACCTCTAAACCACGTTGAATATCACCTTCTGCATCAGCTAAAGTTTTACCTTGTTCTGCGGTCAAGACACGTGCGATATCTTTCATATTGTCACGAATCAAATCTTGCAGTTTCAGCATAATCCGCATACGAGCTTGAATTGGTGTGAAACGCCAAGTTTTAAATGCTTCTTGTGCAGCAGCAATAGCAGCATCAACTTCGTCTAGAGTTGCCATCGGGACACGACCAAGTACCTCTTGGGTCGCGGGATTTAGAATGTCTTGCCACTCGGTAGTATTTGATTCGGTAAATTTTCCATGAATTAATAATTTAGCCGTCGTCGAATGAATATTTGACATTGTGTTCATAACCTCTCCATAGGCAATATTTTTTGTTGTTACATTCTTAGAAAATAGCCTAAAGCAGTATTTTCATCAGTGCTGTTTCAAATCAAACTAACAAAGAAAATATAGATGACCAATAGAAATTAACGCACAATGAATGTGCAAATATGCACAAGGATGTTATACACAATGAAAGTCGATTGGGATCACCTACAGTTTTTTTTAGTTTTAGCGCGTGCCAAGACTTTAACCAATGCAGCCCGTATTATTGGAGTTGAACACAGTACTGTATCTAGACGAATACAAGCGCTCGAGCTGTCTTTAGGAACGCCGTTGTTTAGACGAGAAGCCACAGGTTATGAACTAACTATGGAGGGCTTAGCGTTAGTTCCTCGTGTTGAGCAAATGGAACAAGCGTTTTTGCAAATTGAAAAGCCCAACTTACCATTACAGGGGCATGTGCGAATTGGCACACCTGAGGGTTTTGGAACAGCATTTTTAGCACAGCTATTGGCACAACTGTCTAAACAATACCCTTTACTTACAATTGATCTTATCCCAGTTCCAAAAATGATTAAGCTGTCGCATCGCGAAGCTGATATTGTGATTTCTATTGACCGTCCTAAGTCAGGACCTTATATCATTACTCGTTTAACCGATTATTGTCTTAAAATTTATGGTAGCAAAAGCTATTTAGAAAGCACTCAAGCGATTAAAAAACTTGAAGATTTAAAAAACCATCAGTTTGTAAACTACATTGATGATCTAATTTATAGTCCTGAACTGTATTGTTTAGAACGTCTACCCTTACAGCTCAATGCAAATTTTAGAAGCAGCAGTATATTGGCCCAACAAGTTGCTGTGAGTGCAGGTGCTGGATTGGCAATTTTGCCGAAGTTTTTGGCAGAAAATAAATCAGAACTTAAACAGGTGTTACAAGATGAAGTTCGTTTTATTCATACTTTTTGGATGTTGACTTTAGTTGATTTACAGCATGAACCACGGATTAAATTGGTCTGGGATTTTTTAAGAACACAAGCTGATAAATATCAAAATTTATTGATGGATTAAGCATTTTGGACGAATTTAACTTTGTTCAAGTTATTCATTTCATAAAATACATACTAGATCTTAAATTTATTTTTTTCCAAAAGTATTATCTGATAATTTCATCTTCATTGAGAATAATAAAACTCCTATAGAATTAGAACTTCTATTATTCACCCGAAAAGTCCTTAAAATCATATAAATTTATAGATTTTTTATTTTACTCTCACATCCCTCTGATGCTGAAGATTTCTTGATCATATCCACTATATTTGCAATACAGTAGATGGTATTTAATTGAACATCCGCATTATCATAACTACTCGCATGTTCATAGCCATTAATTATAAATGTTTCAATTGGACTACGACCATCAGCACGCACATCCTGTCCTGACTGATAACAAACCGTTCCATCTCCCTTTGAGGTTGGCTTAATATCTAAATAAAACGTGGCTTTATTGGTTTTAGAAATTTTGGACTTTTCATCTAGCAAGACTTCCCTTATGCCATCTTTTTTATAGGCATTGTCTAATAAATTATGGATTTTCGAACCTTTTATGCTTAATTCAGCATCATCTCCCTGAACACGTGTTACATCGTCTTCTTTTATATCACTTCGATCTTTTATATCTGGGAGTTCAATTAAATTTTTCTTGCCATATAAGCTCATTAATTCAATCAGTTCATTTTCACTGCTAATATTTAGCTCTTCTTTACAACGCCACACCACTTGACCAAATGCTTTATACCCTTCGTCAGCACCATAGCTTGCATAAGTATTGGCATGATAAGTATCTTTTATATGATCATGTAATTCTTTAACTATTACAATATTATTTATATAAGCATCAAAAATGCTGGCTAATTTATCCTTCTTCACAGCTTCGGCAACTAAACCAGCTGGGTCAATAAAATCAGGATTGATCATCGCCCACCAACAGTCTTTTCTTTTATAGAGATCATTATAAGGATCATTACTTTTTGGCAATGTGGCAGTCATTTCACCTGTAGGCGTTTTAGCTTTAATGACCAACCATGCTTGAGGATTTTTGGGAAAATCCCCAACATTGTAATAATTTGAAAAAGGTAATAACTCTAAGCCACCGGGCGCATTTGCCAATGTTGCGGTGAGACGTTCGGAAGTATTCCCAAACATAAATTTGGTTGCCCAAGCCACAGCACTTTTGAAAAGTCCTGTTGAGGCTTTCCAACCATCCCAGCCTACAGTGAGGCGTTGATATACTGCTGGCGCACCACTGGCAGGCATCGCACCATGTATCACACCAGCAATCTTATCTTTAACCTTAGCATTTTGGATCAAGGCGCGAGTCACTAAGCCACCCATAGAGTGGCTAACGATAATAAATTTTTTAAATTTTGCTGTAGGAAATTCTTTTTTAACTTGCGCCATAACTTGATTATTCAGTCGGTCTGCGACATGATCTGCTGACTTCATATTACTTTGTAACCAGTTATAGCCACAGGCAAACACTGGAAAAGCATAATCTGCCAATTCCTCATGCTGTTCTAGACCTAATAATTCAACAGTTTTTTGCGACGACCAATTTTTAAGTATTTTTTCCGTGTCTGTATTGCCGGGTTGGACAATTTTTTCCCATTCAGCGGTACCATTAAACTTATCCTTCTCTTGATCTTTTAATTTCTTGAAGGGTTGATTTAAATTACTCTCCAAATAAATCAGTAAATTTGCATAACCCATGGTAATCACTGAACCCCAACCGCGTTCCAAAGCCAAGTCTTTGGTCATATGCGGAATTACTTTTTTACTTATTTTTACATCGCCATCGTACCCAACCTGAGTTGTTGCTGGGTTCAGGGCAATCTGTCGTTCTCGTGCATCTCGTTTACTGTATTCAATAATTGTAGACAGTGATATTCTGGGATACCAAACCTCTTTATCATCAGCGGTATCTTTAATATTTGACCCCATAATCCCTGGAATAAAAATAATCGGTACGACATATTTGACAGGTGCAGGAATTACACACTCGGAATTAACACTATCTGGTGTGGTATATGAAACATAAGATACACTTCCAGATTCGTAAAGTATTTCATAGGCTTCATGACGATGGACATTATTTGACATTATTATTCTCCGAATTTACGAATGGTTTTTAGAATCGATTCATATAGTTTTAAGGCGTCATATTGTTCTAGGCTACTGCTCTGTGTAAGAGGTGAAGAACGTGCCGTATCTACCTCAAAACTAATCAATGGATCTTGGTTATTATTGGCACTGCCTGTATGTTCCCATAAGGCACTAATGCCATTTTTCCCTTTCATTTTTTCTACTGAAATCCATTCTTGTCCCGTTAAATGTCCAGTATTTTTTTCACCTTTACGAATATTGCCTTTATCAATTTGACGCTGGCTTTGCCCGACCTCTTTAAACTTTTTTTCTATCCGTGGAATCATTGGTAAGACATATTCATCATTTGTTTCTGCCTCAAAACGTAACACTACTGTTGGATAGTCCTTAAATCTAAAACCAAGCTTTTGGATACTATAGCGGTACTGTTTGGTTTGATCTTTGATAAAGCCTTGGTAAATACATTGTCCTGCTTCCTTAGGAATCTCATGTTCATTACGATAGCGTAAGTTTTTCACTAAATTATGAATCGCTTCATTACTTTCGGCTGTCAACTGTGGTGTATCACTATGCATTCCCTCTATTAAAAATAAAGTATTTTTATCCCATACAAAGGCAGCTACTATAAAAGGAAGTCTTTTGTCATCCTCTAATTTCCCTTTAAAAATCTTAGTCAGTCGACCATCGAATACTTGTTCTTGTGGGTCTTCAAAAATTTTTCGATTACCTTTGGAATAATCATTTCTCCATTTTTGAACTGCTTCATCAAAATCTTGACGTGTTGCTTTAGTTTGAACCTTAATAGTAAAAGAATCATATTTATCATAACGTTCTAATGGATTAGCCTCAGCAGGAATATCCACCACATAACGCCCAATACAGTAAGTTTTAGTTTTTTCTAAATTGATCATATTATTTCCAGTATTTTTTATTGTTGATTGTGCAAATACGCAACTTGTCGTGATCATGCAAGCGGTGAGTAATAAAGAAGAAAATAGTTTATTCATCAACATATCCTAATAATGAAATAACGGCTTTTGTCATAGCCAGTGAGGTTATTTTCTCGGTTCTACCTTCAGTATCTGTAACACCCTCAATGGTTTTTCCATCTTCTGTTTTTATTTTATATTTCATATTCGATATAGCTTTATCCGCTTTATTACGCAATACAAAGTGTTCACCATAATCCATTTGAAGTTTTGGCATCGCGGCTAAATCAGAGCTTATCGTAGCGCCTGACATGGTTTTAATTTGCCCTGCTTTTAAAGAAAGCAACCCAGGGCAAACGATATCGATATTGCCATCTTCAATTTTGATAAAACCACCACCAGATGAGATCATTATGCCTTTACCACTTTCGACTTTAACAAAATCGTTAACTGCATAAACGTGCATCAGTTCTTGTGAGGCGATTTTCATGGTGCTTGCTTGCGACTCAATTTCGACTGGACCTTGTCCAGCTTTGATCTTGATACCGGCTGCTTTGGCGAAGAGTGAAATTTTGTCTAAAACATTGGCTAGAAAACCACGCCCTGAAAAAACTTGAATGTTTTGTTCTGAGCTTATATCAATATTTTGCTTGGCTTGAGCAATAATTCCTTTATCTGCATCAAAAATAAGTGAATCCTTGGCATCGATTGCAATGAAAGGGGTTGAATCTGATTCATTCCAATTTGGAAGATCTGTTTTTACGGCTTCTTGTAATTCAAGTTCAGGCTCAATGGTTTGGTGGTCTTTAGCTGCATCTTGAATAGCCTTATTAGTTCCTAAGAATTTTTCGATATTCTGTTGAAGCTTACTACGCTCAAGTTGGTTTCCTGAGGCATGACCTGCGATTTCAGTTGTAATCAATATCCCTTTAGGCGCACGTATTGCCCCCCAATCATCCGTCCTTAACTCAAACCCTTCACCACGACCTTCACTTACTGAGGTTTCTTTAGGATGACTTAAATTTCCCAAATTCAATTGGCTCGCACCATGACTCGACTGTAACTGCGTACTGATTTGCGCGGTAGTATCATCAAATCTAAGCTGGCCAAAGCCTTCACCTGCCACTTCTTTTGATCGGATACCACTAAGCTTTTTGGTCTCAGGCAGTTTACCTTTATTATCAAACATGGTTGGACTTCGATGTCCTTCATGAATTCGTCCTGTAACAAATGGACGATCAAGATTACCATCAAAAAAATCAACCGCGACAATCTCATCTTTACGAGGCAAGAATCTTACACCGTAGCCTGCACCAGCCCAAGATGTAAGCACATCCACCCATGCTGAATCAGTATCTGTATCATTCGACCCTGCACCACCATCATGGGTATGATCTTCAGTTCGCGTAAATAGGAAGCGAACTTTAATCCTTCCCCATTCATCAACATAAATTTCTTCGCCATCACTGACTACTTTAGCGCGTTGTACATGGGCAATCGGGCGATGCTGCAACGGATCGTATTTTGGAACAAGCTCAATATTACGACGAACTAAAGTGAGTAAATTGGCTTGACGCTCTTGTTCACTATCTTTACTACTTTGCCAATGACTCAAAATTAAGAGTTTTTCAATTTGGTTTTGAATATCTTTGGGAAAATTATTTTGATTATAAAAATGTTTACTAATTATTAAGAACTCCTTATCACTGCCACTATGATTTTTCTCTAGTTCTGGATGATCCGCCAACTGAAACCAATAGCCAACCTGGGTATCTCGGACACTACTATGTGCTGTAAAGTATTTTGCTTGCAAAGCTTGATGCAGATTCAGTTGATTATTCAGTTTATCAAGTTGGCTATTTCCAGACATTGTCGCTTGGTCTTCGCCCTTAAGATCACGAATCCATGCAGGAGATATACTCCAAGCTTGTTCTAGGCTTAAGCTTTCATTATCACGTTGAGCACTATGCTTATGTGAACTGAGGACTGAACCGCTACCATCTTGCTGAGTTAAACTGTCCGCTTGCCAACGTTGTACATGGATCGCTGTCGATTGTAATTGTCTATTTGCGATAAAGCTGGTGATACTGTCGGACTGTTCCGTTGCATTTGAACGATGATAACGAATAGTCCTACGTTCACTGGCTTTAAATTGAAAATTACTATCGACCAAGCGTAACTTTTGTGGTTCAACGTTTTGGCTACTGTTAGAAACCAAATAATTTGATTCATCAACCAGCCAATTAATTGATTCCTCACGCATTAATCGAGTTAAATAGGAGTAATCACTTTCATTTGATTGCATTGAAAATGGACGTACATCATAATCTTTGGTTAAACCACTTGTATCCAGCTTTAAGCTTGAAGCAAATAAACTACTCTTAAGCTGCCATTCCTTGAAAATTATTTCACAAATTTCTACAACGCTTTTATCCATAAACACACGGCTATTCAGTCTTTTATGCCATAGACTGGTAGCATCTTGCATGGTTAGACGATAAAGACTCAAAGCGCCATCTGACTGTCCTTGGCTAGCGCCCGTAATGATGCCAGTGGTTCTGAATAAATTGCCTGAATCTATAACTTGATCCACTGCCACTTGACAACCAATGAATTGTTTTAATTCTATGAATGGGTTTGATGACAGGCAAATGAGTTCTGCTGATAAGCCATCGTTGACACCATGATAGCCATCAATACGCTGCAACATGATGTGGGAATTGAGTTGAAAATTTAAAAGCTGGACATGAATTGAACGGTTTTCAGTTCCCAAGCCAAACTTATCTAAGCGTGTAAAAATATTGTTCAACATTTATTATTATGCCCCTTTACTAATAAGAAAAACTTAACATAAATTTTAGTATGTCTCAAACTTACTGGATTGTTGTCGTTTTAGAACGAAGTATTTATATGGCAATTTAATTTGAATTATTAATTTATTTTTAAAATAAAAACCCAAGACGAATCTTGGGTTTTAGCTTTTGTTGTAAAAAATTTTTAACTTGCTAAGCCAACAGCTTTTGCTCGTGCTTTATGTAACTTCTTATAACTGTCAATAAGTCTTAAATGACGATCAAGCCCTTCAAGCTTCATACTTGTTTCAGTCAAGCCATAAAAACGCATACTACCATCTAAAGAGCCAATGACTGCATCCATTCTTTCATCACCAAACATACGACGGAAATTGACTTCATAATCATCTAAATCCATGTCGTCGTCTAGTTCAACTTCAAGCATCACATTCATACACTGATAGAACAGACCACGTTCTACGGTATTGGTGTTGTATTGAAGGAACTGTTCAACTAAATCTTTTGCCTCTTCAAACTGTTGTAACGCAAGATAAATCAACAATTTTAATTCAAGGATCGTCAATTGTCCCCATACAGTATTATCATCAAACTCAATACCAATTAATGTTACGATATCGGTGTAATCATCCACTTCAACTTCTTCAAGACGCTCAACTAAAGCTTCAAGCTGATCATCTTCCAAACGATGAATATTTAAGATATCTTCACGGAATAACAATGCTTTGTTGGTGTTGTCCCAAATTAAGTCTTCAACCAAATAAATCTCAGAATAATCAGGAACGATGATTCGACAAGCTGTCGCGTCTAAATGCTCATAGACAGCCATATAAACTTCTTTACCCATTTCTTCAAGAATGTTGAGCATCGTTTTAGCTTCTTCAGCATTGGCATTTTCACCTGCATGGCTAAAATCCCATTCGACAAAGTCATGATCTGATTTTGCACTAAAGAAACGCCAAGACACGACACCACTGGAATCGATAAAATGCTCAACAAAATTGTTTGGTTCTGTCACAGCATTACTGCTAAAGGTCGGTTTTGGTAAATCATTTAAACCTTCAAAACTACGGCCTTGTAACAACTCGGTCAAACTGCGTTCTAAAGCAACTTCAAGCTTAGGGTGTGCGCCAAATGATGCAAATACACCACCTGTACGTGGGTTCATCAGCGTAACGCACATCACAGGAAACTCACCACCCAATGATGCATCTTTAACCAATACTGGGAAGCCCTGTTCTTCTAAGCCTTTAATGCCTTCAACGATACGGGGGTATTTTGCTAAAACTTCCTCAGGCACATCTGGAAGTGCAATTTCTCCCTCTAAAATCTCACGTTTAACCGCACGTTCAAAAATTTCAGATAAACACTGTACTTGAGCTTCAGCTAAAGTATTTCCTGCACTCATACCATTACTTAGGTATAAATTTTCAATCAAATTTGATGGAAAATATACAATTTCTTGATCAGATTGTCGTACAAAAGGTAATGAACAAATACCACGCTCAGTATTGCCTGAGTTGGTATCATATAAATGTGTACCTAACAATTCATTGTCTGGGTTATATACCTCTAATGTATATTCATCCAATATTTGTTTAGGTAGTTCTCCATTTGGTCCAGGTTTAAACCATCTTTCATCTGGATAATGTACAAATTCAGCATTAGCAATTTCTTCACCCCAAAACTGGTCGTTATAGAAGAAATTACAGTTTAAACGCTCAATAAATTCTCCCAATGCAGAAGCCAAAGCGCTTTCTTTGGTCGAGCCTTTACCATTGGTAAAACACATTGGAGATTGAGCATCACGAATATGTAATGACCACACATTTGGGACAATATTTCGCCATGATGCAATTTCAATTTTCATTCCCAATCCTGCCAAAATCTCAGACATATTGGCAATGGTTTCCTCTAAAGGCAGATCTTTACCTTCAATAAAAGTTAAGCTTTCTTGTGCCAAGTTAGGCATGAGCAACGCTTGTGCATCTGCATCAATACTCTCAACTTCTTCGATAACAAACTCAGGACCAGTTTGGATGACTTTTTTAACGGTACAACGGTCAATCGAACGTAAAATACCTTGACGATCTTTATCTGAAATATCTGCAGGAAGTTCAACCTGAATTTTAAAAATTTGTTTATAACGATTTTCAGGATCTACAATATTGTTTTGAGATAGCCGAATATTATCGGTCGGGATATCACGAGCTGCACAATACACTTTCACAAAGTAAGCGGCACACAAAGCAGATGAGGCAAGGAAATAATCGAAAGGACCCGGCGCAGAACCATCACCTTTATAGCGAATGGGTTGATCAGCAATTACTGTAAAGTCATCGAACTTGGCTTCTTGTCGAAGATTATCGAGATAATTGACTTTGATTTCCATGTGGGCACCTAAATATTCTTACGTGTAAACATAAACACATAAAATTTAAATATTGAAAAATAAGCCGAATCACGGAGAAGAAATTGACTTAAAAACGAACCAACCCCAACTGAGGTCAGTAATAATGGTTGCTATTATAGAATTATTTTACAGAATTGATAACTTTAGAATGGAAAGATTGAAAATACTTTAAGTAAAAGCCATTCCTAAGAATGGCTTTGTTGATTAAAATTTTTTTATGGCTACCCTTATAGCACTGGAATGATCGAAGGAAGCATGTCATGAATGGTCTTACCATTACAGGTATCGCCAATCGCAGACATTTTCCATGCGCCATTGTGGCGATAGACTTTAGCGATAATCAAGGCAGTATAATTGCCTTTTGCTGAAAGGTTGTATTTTGCGATTTCAGTATTGGTATTCGAGTCAACTAAACGACAAAAAGCATTTTCAACTTTTTCAAAAGTTTGACCACGGAAACTGCTGATTGTAAAAACCAGTGCTTTAACTTGAGGAGGGATTTTAGTTAGATCAACATGGATCACTTCATCATCGCCATCACCAGCACCCGTACGGTTATCACCTGAATGCCAAATACTGCCATCCTTACTTTTTAATTGTCCAAACCATACTGCATCGAGCGGTTGGTTGTTTTCATCAAAAATAATGACAGATGCATCAAGGTCGATTGAATCACCACCGCCGCCCCCAAAAAGACCACCTAAAAATCCGCCACTCTTAGCCACATCCCAACCTGCACCAAGATAAATTTTGGTCAAAGATGAGCCATCACCTTTTTCTAAAGAGATTTTTTGACCTTTTACTAAACTAATACTCATGTGTTTCCCTCATAGATTTAATTGTTTCTATTTAAATTTAAAGCTGAAGATAACCAGGTGAGGTAGCTCTTGCGATTTCGGGAACAAATAATGACTTTGCCATTGCCCCTAAACTTAAGCACCATACCTTCACCACTGGTAAAACTGTTTAAAAGATTTCCAACAATTCCGCGGTTTTGTGAACTCGGCATACCAATGTTGTAACTTAAAGATGAATCCCATGCCACAACATGACCATTATCAATGGTGGTTTCGCCGTTCTGAGTGCTTACATCGACTTCCATCAAAGTGCCACAACCAGAAATACACAATTGACCTTGTCCTGATGATTCCATCACCACAAAGCCCCCTGTATCACCAAAGAATCCACCACCTAAATTTGCTTGAATCTTGGCTTTGACATTGACATGTTCTGTTGCTGCAACAAAAGCACCATCAGATAAAGTGTATTGCTGAGGACCTATGTTAAGAATTTGCATATCACCATCTATGTTTGGAGAAAGTAAACACTGTCCATGACCCAATGATGCTTTGATTTCTTGCTGAAACAGCGATTCACCTGTAGTAAATCTACGCATAAATGACTGAAATAAACCGCCGCGTAAGTTCCCAGCTAATTCTAGATTCTGCTCAATCATGACCATTGCATCAGATTCACAAAATATTTTTTCTCCCTGTACCAAATCAACCAACAGAAATGGTTCTGGACTGCCTACAAGTTCAAATTTAGCCATCGATTGCCCTCTCTTTATCGAATAATGTTTTTATTTTTCGCTTCTTTTAACCACAGTGGAAATTCTTGAAGCAGTGCATCATACAGTTGTGCTTCAGGCATACTTTGAATATTACTCATTTCAAAAAAATTGCAATTATCCACCACTCGCCCTTCCATCGTATCGAGTTGTTCCAACACACCGTAGTTACGACCGCCAATACCCACGAATTGCCAAAAAATAGGGAAACTAGATGCGCTTTTAAGGATATTTTTAATCTTTTTACTTTCATTGACCCCACCATCTGAAACAAATACTACGTAAACAGGTAAATGAGATGGATTTTCTTGGGTAAAATATTTAATCACAGCTTCAAGTACAACAGGTTCATTATTATAACGTGCACCAGCTTTCCACTTTGGATGACCGCCTTGATCTGTATTGACAAAATTTTGTAAGTTGTTCAAGGTTACATCACTTAAACGCAATGATTTTTCTGCAAAAGCCCAACATTCAAAACTACCATCATCATCAAAATTGACTGCCAAAGGCATAATTCGATCGAGGACTTTTTGAACATCACCTTTAATATATTGTTGGTGCATTGAACCTGAATAATCAAGGACTAAAGCTACTCGGGCTTTTACATCAAGCAAATTATTTTTTTCTAAGCTGATTAAAGACTTTTTCGTAATATCCACTAAATGTGGAGCGGCGTCTTGAATTTTATCTAGTACCACTTTCTTTTTTAGATCAATTGTAACCGCTGCATTACTGATCGATGGGTTTGCTGTTGGGGGTGCAACTGTAACACTTTCTTCAACCTCTCCCCCAAAGTGTTCAACCAAAGCCTGTAAGCCACCATTAAAACCTTGACCAATTGCAGCGATACGCCAAGTATCACTTTTAAAGTAAATCTCAGTCAGCATCACAGCTTTTTCTTGGCTAAAATTAGAACCATTTAAACGATAAGTCGCAAGAATCTGTTCGTCTTGATTACATAACTCGACCTGAATCGATTGTATATTGTGGATTTGAGACTGCTCATTGGCTAAGGTTGCACAGATCACAAAACGTGGCGTTCGTGTTGTATCTATCTTTTTTAAATCAAAGGTAAAACTATGGATGTTGCCACGAAGCAGATATTGAACTTCGCCTTTCGGTGTTTGTGGTTGATTATAGAAGGTCATATAATCATCATGGAAAAGTTTATCGTTTGGCGCAATACCAAAGCTAGAAATATCGATTTCAAAAGGTGCTTGAACCTGTACACGTACTTTAAACTGTGTATTATTCTGCAACAATTGGTGCAGAGCCAGTTTTTGTCCAGTGATGAATTGCATTGTTGTTCTCTATTTAGTACTTGAAAATAATTTTTACTGTGTTCATAAGTAAACCAATTTAAACCGAATCACTTTCAAGTACTAAAAGATAAATCTTTTAGTACTGATTTTAAAAATTAAACTGCAACACCATAACTTGCAGCCAAAGCGCCTAAGCCACCGTTAAAGCCTTGGCCAACTGCTTTGAATTTCCACTCGCCACTATGACGGTATAACTCACCAAAAATCATGGCAACTTCTGTACTGCCGTCTTCAGACAAGTCAAAACGTGCAAGTTCTTCAGCATTGTTATCCTGATTAATTACACGGATATATGCTTTATCTACCATACCGAAGTTTTGACCATTCTGTTGGCCTTCATGAATGGTTACAGCAAATACAATTTTAGCCACATCAGCTGGAACTTTAGATAAATCAACTGAAATTGTTTCGTCATCACCATCACCGTCACCTGTACGGTTATCACCGTTATGGTTCACAGAACCACAAGGAGATGTTTTTTGGTTAAAGAAGATGAAGTCGCCATCTAAACGGACTTTGCCATTTTCACCAGTTAGAAAAGCAACAGCATCCAAATCAAAAGCTTTACCATCTGTAACACGAGGATTCCAGCCTAAACCTAAGTCTACTTTATTCATTGTAGGCGCTGTTTTAGACAGGTTGATGTTACCGCCTTTTGATAAATTAATAGCCATTTTTAATTTCCTTTTTCAGTTGTTTCAAGAGATTGTTTTTTACTATATGAAATTGATGAAATTACTGCCCAAACAATAAATGCGACACCAATCAAACCTGTCACGACTTCAGGTACATGTAAGCCAGTCCCACTTGCAAGCATGATGAATGCAAGTGCACCAATCGCATAATGCGCGCCATGTTCTAAGTAAACATAAGCATCAAGCGTACCTTTTTCTACAAGGTAAACGGTCATAGAACGCACGAAGATCGCACCTATAGCAAGGCCAAGCATAATAATTACCACATCACTGGTAATTGCAAAAGCGCCGATTACACCATCGAAACTAAAAGACGCATCAAGTACTTCAAGATACAAGAAGCCACCGATACCGCCTTTAATGATTGTGCCCGTTACAGGTGCACCATTATTTGAAGTCGTTTGTTCTGATGCTTCTTCCTCATCATCATGTGAACCGCCTTCAAGTAAGTGTCCAATCACCTGAACACCAACATAAACCACAATTCCCCAAATCCCTGCCATCGTTACAACCAGACGAGAAGTTTCAGGTACAAAATTAGCCATAACCAATAATGCACATAATGAAATAAACACTGAAATCGCTTGAATATTGCCTAGATCAGCGAGTTTTGACTCCAACCAATGGAACCAATGCTCATCTTTTTCATCATCAAATAAAAAGTTAAGAAAAACTAAGAGCAAGAACATACCACCGAACGCTGCAATTTCAGCATGGTGTGCCATGAGCTTTTCAGAGTAGGTTTTTGGATCGTTCAGCGCAAGTTTTGCAACCTCTATCATGCCCATGTCTGCAGTGACGCCAACAATGAGTAATGGAAAGATTAAACGCATACCAAATACAGCGATAACAATACCGACTGTTAAAAATAAGGTTCGCCAGAAATGATTCCAGTGTTTGAGTACCGAAGCATTTACTACAGCATTATCAAACGATAAAGAAACTTCCATCACTGCAAGAATGGCAGTAATTGCCAATGCCTTGAACATGGTCATTAGGCCGGCTTGGGGACCATGTGTAAAACCCCAATACGCAGAAATTGCTAGACAAATGATGGTAAAAAGAATCGAAAAGCGAAAATGTTTCATCCATTGAACTCTTATATTAGATGCTTATACCGAACTGTTGGCACATTGCGCTTAAACCGCCAGCATAACCTTGTCCTACAGCTCTAAACTTCCATTCACCATTGTGGCGATATAATTCACCAAAAATCATGGCAGTTTCTGTTGAATAATCTTCATTCAAATCGAAACGAACAATTTCAGTATTGCTTTGATCATTGACCACACGAATAAACGCATTTTGAACTTGACCAAAATTTTGACCACGACTTTCACCTTCATGAATGGTGACTGTAATTGCAATCTTTTGAACATCTGCAGGTACTTGTGCCAGATTAATGCGGACTGCTTCATCATCACCATCGCCCGCACCGGTACGGTTATCACCTGTATGTTCAACAGAACCTTCAGGTGAACGTGTTTGGTTATAGAAAATGAAATCGTGTTCACCACGGACTTTACCGTTTTCACTTAATAAAAATGCCGAAGCATCTAAGTCAAAATCTGTTCCGTCAGTTGCACGCGCATCCCAACCTAAGCCGACCAAAACTTGGTTTAAACTTGGGTCAGTTTTGCTTAAAGATAAGTTGCCACCTTTGTTTAATGAAATTGCCATTTATATTTCCTCTACTTTATTGCAGTGTGCATTCATTGTTTAAATACATGCAGTCAATTAATTTTTAGAACCATGTGTCCATCGGAACCCAAAACCATAATGTTCATCTAAATATTTTTGATCTTTAAAATAACGAACTTCTCGGTTAGCTTGTATAGTGCCATTGTTATTCTTTAATTCTACAATAGAACATGTTGTCAATTGATTACCATCCGTCAAATGAACTTCAATTTCAGGTTGGTCTGGGATCTTAATGGTGACAATACCATCCGTTGCTGCCCATTGTGCAGCACCCTGATAAATATAAGCATAAATCACAATGCGTTCAATTTGATCCCATTGATTCCCATTAATATGAAGATTTTCACCTTGTACAGATGAACCTGTACGATCATCACCATCAAGCTGAATAAACGGTTTGATTTCAAAACGCCCAAAACGATTACCCAGCGGTTGTACTAAATCAATTTCACCATTTTTAAGTTGCACCATCGCACCAAGGTCTAGATCTATTGCACTTGATCCCGATAGTTTCTGAAAAAATGATTGGGATTTAGGCTGGCTTTTATTCCAGTTTAAATTGACTGATATTTTTCCAAAACCATTACCTTTCTTGGTTAAGTTGATGGTTGAATTGTTTTTATCCAGTCGGATTTTAGATAAATTAATATTTGAGTTTGTAGGTGTAGGTGTAGGTGTAGGTGTAGTATTTTTCACTTCATCAGCAATCACAACACCAAAGTTTTCAGCCAATGGTTTTAATCCACCATTAAATCCTTGACCGACAAAGCGAAACTTCCATTGGCTGTTATGAAAATAAATCTCTGCAAGGATTAAAGCTTTTTCAGTTCTATTTTGGGTATCTAAATGTGCGGTCGCAATATGCTGTTGCCCTGCATAAAGCTCAATATCAATCGGAATAATATTGCCAATGGTATTTGGTTCATTGATCGTGACACAAATAGCGATTTTTTGAATTTGTGCATCTAGACGTGCAGTATTGATTTTTAATTTGGTGAGATTTGGGTTCTTAGATGATGATTCTAGCAAAACCACACTTTGATTGGAGGTTTGATGTTGCCCATAAAAAATCATGTCCTGATCACCACGCACTTTAAGCGTGCCTTGGGCCAGTAAATATGCTGTAACATCTAATAATTCAATGTCAGATGAAAACCCTGTTTTTATACAAATTTCAATATCCTGAGCAGGTATTTGAATATTTCCACCAGCAACCAGCTGCATAAACCCTCCACTTTATAGGTATATTATCGCTTTTTGATAAAATGAATTTAAAATCATGCGTTATTGAAATAAAGTTTTTAAATTAACTTTCTTTATAAAAAACAAATAAAAAATAGATATGTTATGTTTTACCATAAAAATTCCGAATCTCAAGTGTTTCAGTGTTTTTTTCTTTGTGTTTCATTACTTTTACAAAATATTAAAATTAAATATTGTATCACTGTGGGGAATTGTTATATTTTCCAGCGCATCAGATAGTCGCTTTAAAATCTTCGTTATTCTTTATAAAAATTTGAGATTAAATTACCCGTGCTACAGCAATATAAAATTTGGATCGCCGAGTGTTATTCCTGTCAAAATGATATGATTCAATTACTGAAAAGTTCTAGTATATCAAAACAACTGACTATATTTTGTTCTCACAGCCGTAACCGTCCCGAACTTGCATTGAGTGCTGATGTTTATCTACAGCAACCTGCTATTTCAAAGAGTGCTGAATGGTTATTAGAACAATGTATTGAACATAATATCCAACTGCTCTTTTGTGGTAAACACAGTCAACATATTGAACCGCATAGAACCCAATTTGAACAATACGGTATTCAGTTGATTACTGGTACACTCAGCTCAGAACAACATGAGTTGATGAACAATAAATACCAATTTACCTTACATTGTGAAGCGCAAAATTTATCTGTCATTCCTGCATTATTAGCCAATTCCACAGAAACACTGAAAGCATCCATTGAAACATTGCAGCAGCAACATAGTGAAATCTGTGCTAAGCCTGTTTATGGGGTTTATGGTGCGGGTTTTGTGCGGTTACAGAATCATGTATCGTACTTTAAAAACTTTAGTTCACCGACCAAATGTAATACTCAGCAATTTATAGAGGCATATAGTCAACAGGAAGAGCCAGTTGAATATCTGATTATGCCTTATTTAGCCGGGCAAGAATGTTCAGTTGATATTGCTTGTAGTCAAGGAAAGATCATTACTCAAGTAACCAGAATAAAACATGTTTATTTTCAAGAGTGTTTTTTGCCACATCCTTGTCATCAAATTTGTATAGATTTAGTCGATTATTTTCAATGTGATGGACTAATTAATATCCAATTTAAACAAGATGAAAGCTTGCAATGGCATATTCTTGAGATCAATCCACGCCCTGCTGGTGGTTTTGCCTATACACAACATACGGGAGTCAATTTGATTGCTGAATTGATTGCTGAAAAATTAAATTTGAATTTAGTTCGAGCAGCACACCAATCGCCTGTAAAAGCTTTACCGATTGCCCATAGTATAAAATTGGATTTGTAATTAGATGAAGCATATAGATTTAAGTCGTGGGCGAATCACTGTTCAAGTTAACCAACAACATAGCCACTGGGCTTTAGATGATTTATTAGATTTTGCAGAAAGAATTAATCCTAAAAGAGCATTTTTATTTGTTTCCAAAGTATTGGGGAAACATATCCCTGTCCCACCTTCTGTTATGCAGCGTAGCTATAGCGATTTGGCCAGTTTAGTGCCTACAGATTTGGCTGGTCCAATCTGTGTCATTGGTATGGCCGAAACAGCAGTCGGTTTGGGCGCTGGAATTTATCGTGAATTAAAAAAACAACATGGAAAAAATGCGATTTTCTTAACCACAACACGACACCCTGTATCGACTTTACCCACATTGGGGCTTTTTCTAGAAGAACATAGCCATGCTCAGGATCAGTTTATTTTAAGCAGTCATGATTTAGCCAAACATCAGCAAGTGATTGATTCAAAGACTTTGATTTTAGTTGATGATGAAATTTCGACTGGAAAAACTTTCAAAAACCTGATCAATAGTTTAACAAATTCTGGTTTGCAGCAAGTTGAACGCGTGATCTTGGTCACATTGGTTAACTGGGCTGAGCAGAGTCTTGCAACGGATGAGCTTGATATCCCTGTGGAAGTGGTTTCATTATTGCAAGGAAATTGGCAGTGGCAAGCGAATCAACACAATATTCAGATTAATATGCCCAATGTCAGCTCCACTGAGCAACAGGCACAGAAAATTATTGCACCAAATGATTGGGGACGTGAGCCAGGTTATTTAGAATGTACAGCATGGGAAGATATTCACATAAATCATCCCGGCGAAAAAATACTCGTACTTGGTTCAGGTGAATTTAGTTGGATTCCTTTTCTTATTGCTGAACAATTAGAACAACAAGGCGCGGAAACTTATTTCAGTTCAACAACACGTTCACCGATCATGCAAGGACATGCGATAAAAAGTATTTGCCAGTTTCATGATAATTATGGGCTCAATATCCAAAACTTTGCTTATAACGTTAAACATCAAGAGTTTGACCGGGTGCTTTTGGTGATTGAAACACATCAAGATAGTGTAGACCCAAGCTTGTTTGAACAAATCAAAAATTTGGAAGTGATCAGTTATGAACCCTAAACCTTTGGTCTTTGTCGACTTGGATGACACTTTATTTCAAACTTATCGAAAACAGCAACCGACACCACAACATCAAATAGTGACTACAGATATTTCAGGACAACCGCTTTCATATATGAGTCCAAAACAGCAGTCTTTTTTGAATTGGTTGCTTGAATCTGCTGAGGTTGTGCCTGTAACTGCTCGCTCAGTTGAAGGATTTAAACGTGTACAAATCCCCTTTAAATATGGTGCGATTTGTTCCCACGGGGGCACAATTCTAGATCAGAATTTAGCTGTAGATACAGACTGGTTTGATCTTCAAAAACAACATGAAATTCAACTCAATGGCATACTGACTGACTTGCCAGATGCTTTGCATGACTACGCCAAAGATTTGGGTGAAGTCAGAACTTGGACTTTGATTGAAAATGAACTGAGTATTTATTCTGTTGCAAAGCAAAAACAAACTGGTGCCTTATTTTTAGATCAGCTTGTTGAAAAATTACCTAAAACGCTACTGGAACAGTGCTATATCCATATCAATGGCAATAATCTGGCGATTATTCCACATCATGTCAGCAAACAAAGCGCCGTTGAGTTTTATATTCAAAAACATGATCCGCAACGAGAACGTATTATTTTAGGTTGGGGCGATAGTCTATCAGATGCTGGATTCCTCAGCTGTTGCGACTGGTTTGGAATGCCGAAAAGTAGTCAGTTGGATAAGTTTCTCAATACACATTTAAGCCATGATTTTGACACTAAAGGATATTTAGGTCATGTCTAATTCATTGATCACACTACTCAATCCAACATTGAGCGAGCTTGGCTTTCACGGTTCATACCGTCCCGAAGATGTCACTTTTTTGATGCAGATTGATGATATTCAACCCACTGCCGTTGAAGAAAAAGAATATCTGATCCAGTCAGGCAAAATGCACTATTCACAAATGATCAGTGCTGAACATCCGCCAACAGATGAACAAATGCAACATTATCAACATGCCTTTGAGCAAGGTGCACAACGTCTTGCCGAAGAAGTTCAAAAAATTGGTAACAGTTTGGTGCAACGCTTTCCCAATCAAGAGATTGTTTTGGTAAGTTTGGTTCGAGCTGGTGTACCTTTAGGTGTTTTACTGAAGCATTATCTTGAAAAATACCAGTCTTGCTATCACTATGGTATTAGTATAATTCGTGATCGAGGCGTCGACTTTGCTGCATTGCAAGCAATTATTGAACAACATGGTGCTCAAAATATCGTTTTTGTAGATGGCTGGACAGGTAAAGGTGCGATATGCAAAGAACTCACAAAAAATTTACAAGAGATTCCTGAGCTCTTTGATCAAAATTGGCAGATCCCACGTTTAGTTACCCTGTCTGATTTGGGGGGGTATTCTTGGTTAAGTGCAAGTACAGATGATTGGTTGATTCCGTTTGGGATATTGGGTTCTGTAATCTCTGGATTGACTTCTCGGACGATTTTAAAAGAAAGCATAGAACAGCAAGATGCTCGAAATAATTGCTATCAGACACAAAAATGGCACAGTTGTTTGATCTATGACCAGCTAAAACCTTACGACCTTTCAGTAATTTTTGTCGAAAAAATACGCGAGTTGATTGAACAAAAGCCCACAGATATGCAGGTAAGCTGGAACGATCAGATTCGTTTAGCGCAACAGCAACAATGTGCAGCAACGATTGACTGGATTGCAACAGAGTATGCGATTCAAAATATTAACCATATAAAACCTAGTATTGCTGAAGCAACCCGTGCAGTTTTAAGACGAGTACCTGAACGAATCTTATTGAAAGATGAATCTAACCCGCATGTACAATTATTATTGCACTTTGCACGTGAACGAAATATTCCGGTAGATATTTTGGGAACAAAATTAGGCCCTTATCACGCAGCAACATTGATAAAAAAAGTAGAGAAGAAAAAATGAAACCACTTTTACACGCTATTGAACTTGGCGCAACCATGTATATTCCTGCAACACATGAACAATTGTGGGAAGTTACCCAAGGACTTAAATTTCCTCAGATTAAATCAATTGCGGTATGTCTTGAAGACGCTGTACTTGAATCAGATGTTCAAACAGCAATGGTGAATTTAAAACTTTTATTGCAAAGACGGCTGGATGAACCGAGTTTAAAAGCCCCTGCCATTTTTATCCGCCCAAGAAATATGGAAATGGCAAAACACATTGTCGACTGGGATCTAAATCAAACATTTAATGGCATGATTTTGCCTAAGTTTAATGTGTTTAATCTAAAGAATTGGATGAATGTATTACCAGCTAATTTACAATATATGCCAACGCTTGAAACTAAAGAAATCTTTGATGTGGCACACAATATTGAGCTTTACCAAGCGCTTAAATATGACTTTCATAAAACTTTATGTTTAAGAATTGGTGGTAATGATCTGTTATCTTGTCTAAATCTGCGTAGACCCAAAAATACCACGATTTATCAAACTCCCGTAGGCATTCTAATTTCACAATTGGCAGGATTATTTATTCCAAATGGTTTTCAGTTGAGTTCACCTGTCTGCGAACATTTTGAAAATACACAGTTATTGATGCAAGAACTTGCACAAGACATGAATAATGGAATTTATACCAAAACTGCAATTCATCCTGCGCAAATTGCTCATATTCATCATGCCTTACAAGTTCAACCTGAAGATTTCCATGAGGCTCAATTAATCTTGGCCCACGACGCTAAAAGTGTATTTAAAAGTCACGGTTCAATGATCGAACCTGCCACCCATAAAAATTGGGCTGAAATGATTTTACTCAGATATAAAACTTTTGGTTTGGTCAAATCCTCATGTTCAACACACGACAAAATATTGGTGGTATAGGCCTTATTTAGAGGTTGAAGCATCACATTATGCTTCAACCATTTGTACCACAGCTAAACGACCGCCATCTTGTTTAGAAAATAAAATTTGAACACCATCTTTTAACTCAATTTTACCACCAATCGGGATCTGTATTTTATTGGTAACATCGGTAAGATCAGGCATATCTTCATTGACCAACCACCACACATCATGATGTAAAACAAAATACCCTTTCCGCTTGGTCTGTTCTGCGGTCAATCGTTCATTCGGTGCAATCATATTATTGGTATGCCATGCGTAAATAGATTGACCTGTCCATACCATTAAACGATGATTATCGGGTCTAAAATTACCTTGCTGCCGTGCTGAGTACAGATTGAGAATAGGTAATTTACCTTTAAACGGCGTATGGCAAAATGGACACTTAGGTTTAGTTGAATTATCAAAGACATACCACTTTTGACCACAACGGTGATTATGACAAGGCTGAATCAAATCCACTGTTTTGACCAAAGCTGTTTCCCAATCATTGGCTGAAGGACGCTTGGCCGGATCATGTAAACCTTCGACAAAGCTTTTGATAAAGAGCTCAGACAAATACGGTCCAGTCACTGTAAAAGGTACTTTTGCAGGATCACCCCATGGTTGCTGGCTCACTTTAAGTTGAGTTGGTTTCACCTGATTACTATGATCTGTTGGGTGTTCAATAAACAGCGCTTTTTCACCCATCCCCAGTGTTTCATCCTTTTGCGGATCATTCATATCATGAATTTTTCCACCACGTAACGGATGTCGATACAATAAATACATATAAATCAATACTGCCAAAGCGTGTTTATCAGTCGCAATACTGGGTAAATAACGATCAGGATTGTCTTTGGATAAATGACTAGTGCGTACCACTTCTGGCGCAATAAAATCAGGAGTACCGACAACGTCCGGTGGGTATTTTCCAGGTACTACCAAACCATCAACGTCGATAACGCTGGCACTCCCAGAAACAGGATCGACCAAAATATTTTTATAAGACAAATCTGAATGGGCCAAACCCGCAGCATGCATACGGCGTACTGCGCGGGAAATTAGAATTCCTATTTTAAGGTAATTTAGCCAAGTACCTTTTTCTTTGTCGTCGAGAAATCTGTTTTGGTTGTTTGCACTTGCAAACCATTTCCCTTCTTTTTCTTTGCCTTTGATTTGCAGAAAATCATTATTTTTTGAACCATATTCAAAGAAAAATTGTTTTCTATAGGTTGGGGCGGTAATCCCAAGCAAATTATTATATTCAACTAAACCATCTGGCCAGCAGAAAATATTCTTCCAATAATCCCCACCAATCCCATTAAAGATACTTTGCCACTTATTGCCTACAATTTCTTTTAAACGATCTTTTTGCTGCTCAAAGGTGGCTTTAGATTCATAAAACTTATTCTTTTCTTTACTGAAAAAGCACACCACATAACTACGATCAGGTGAAAAATATACATCTTTCATTGCACCTGAACCGATAATTTCATCTACAAATTCTATTTCACGTCCATCAACGGTGGTACATTTAATAATTTTTGCTGACATATTTGCCACCTTACATTATATTCTTCAAATACTTAGATATTATTTATACAGATGTTGTTGAATGCTTATTCCATAATACGGCCATAGTACGATCATCATGATGGCCAGCTGTAAAGAAATGCATCCACTCCAACAATGCAGTGTCGGCTGCTTCATTCTGTAGCAACGGATCTAGTTCACGGTATAAACTTTGCCATTTATCAAAATTGGATAAACCAGAATCTGTTTCAAATTTTGGATCTGAAATACCGTCAGTCATCAACATAATGGCATTGGTATCTTTAAAACAGCCTATTTTTAAACGGTTTGGAAATTCTGTAGCAATACTCAGATCTAGAAACTTAGTCTGTCCTGCATATTCACCACCATCTGGAACATTCATCAGGCGCACGTTGTTATCGCTATATACTGCGATTGCACCGTCTCCCACTGAGAATGCACTGATAAAGGTTTTATCAGCTAATTTACATACGACCGCAACCAGCAATGTGGTTGAAAAATCTTTAGTATTTGCCTCAATCTGTTCTGCTTGTAATCGGATTTGGTTAATAATTGATTTGTATATTTCATAATATACATGATGAAACTGCTCATTTAACTTCTTGGCAACTTCAACAGTTTCAGCATCTTGACTGCCCACTTGCCACTTTTCTAAATCAGAAATCAGGCTTTCAACCGTTTGTGGGTTTAAATAGTTTTTCAAGTTATTTTCAACAATCTCAACCGCAATTCGAGAACCTTCTCTTGAGTATTGCGCACTGCCTGCACCATCTGCCACAGTCAAAACCGACCAAGGTGTATTCTCGATTAAGGTAATTGAGAAATCATCATCTCTAAATAAGCCTGCGTGTTCATGTGAACGGCCTCGACGACTTGCAGCGATAATTTTATAGTCCACCGCATCAATCAAAGCTTGATCCAAATGTGGCTTGCTAAATTTTTGCCCAGACTCAGGTTCAATGACTTTCCATAAACTGCGTGGGTCTGCAATGACATTCAACCGACACTGGGCGGAGCGTGTTTCTCCATCAGCAATAAACTGAAAAGAAAATTCGATTGAATCTGCTAGTTGTGGCTCACCATGAATACGTTGTGTGGCTTCATCGAAATAAAAGCTGGTATCTGGAAATTTAAAGCTTTCAGGTTTGAATATTAATTGATTGACATCATGTTGAGAAATCACTGAAATTCGAGATTGATAGTGTTGTCCAACTCGGGCATTTTCAACCTGAAATTTAATGTCTTCATATTTACTTCGTCTAAACACAGATTCGATCTCTAATCTATTCTTCTCAGTTTCAGAAGAAATTATTTCAGGGGTTGAGCTTATATTTTTAGCATCAATCGTCAACTTGTTTTCTAAATTAGGTTCAGTTGTAAAGGCTGACATTTTCTCGGCTTGATCTACAACAATTTGCTGTTCAACATGTAAGATCGGCGCGAGTTCCAATGTTGTGTGAAGATCTAAAGTGATATTTTGCGTATCAGAAATTGCTCCAACTGAGTTGATGTTTTCTGATGATGTATCGAGTTGATCTACATTGACTAAAGGAACAACATAACTTTGTTGAATACTTTCATCAAGGTTGACTTGTTCATCCACTCTAGCATGTTGATTGGTTCCAGTTTGCTGATTAAAACAGGCTTGCTCTTGAACATTATTTTGTACAGTGACTTGGGGTTTATCCGAGCTTATAGTTTTATGCTGGGACTCTGTAGCTGATGCATTATCCAATGAATCAGCTTCATTGATTTTGTTCAAACACGGCGAAGCTATCTTAACTTTTTCCAATTCGTTGATGAGTTTTGAAAGTTGTTTGAGATTTTGCGAATCACTTAATAGAAATTGAGAAAATGTTTCACTGAAATCAGCGGAATTATGTTCCAAAATCTGCTTTAATTTGCATACATCACTATCCATTTTACCCTCTACCCATTTTTCTATTCTATTCGCTTGGCCATTTGGTCACTCACCAATCACAATGCATTTAAGCGTTTAGCCCTATAGATTTTTAATATTCGTCAATACAGCAATGCTTTAATAATGTATTCATCAACAGATAAAGCCTAACCTTGACCACGGGTTAAATCGAAATCTCCCTCACCAGACGAGAAACTGATTTGTCGACGACACCACGGGCAAACCACAGATTCCCGATAGCCGTCATAGCACATCAAATTACCACAACCACACACGGCAAAAGCAGTCTCAGAAAAACAATGTGGGCATTCAGGGAAACCATCGAGCTCGGCTGTATTGATCTGCTTATTTGATGCATTATGATCTGACCAAGTAAAATACTCCTCAGATATCGCGCTACAGGTATCTAACTTAAAATTATAGATATTGATATTTAAATCAGCTGGACCTTTGTACTGTAAATTTCGTATATATTTGATGATATAAGGTTTATTCATCTTTTGGCAGCGACCCACAAATATCGCACAATGATCATCGGCTTTATTTTTTTGCAGGGACAATGCATCTTTTGCCAAGCGCATATAACGCTCATCAATCGGCAACAGTTCATCTTTTTGTTGATGACTACCAATACTAATACTTTGTGAGACCACAGAGGCCGTGATCCACTTACACAAACCTTTGACATATTCTTGATTGATTTGATCAATTGAAATGGTATTTTCAGTGATCTTACTCAGCACAGAAAAATCAACATCTGCACCTAAACCAATGGCGACGACTGTTGCTTTATGCGCATATTTAGCATTCCAGCGTTGAATTGCCTGATCATATTCATCGGTTGGACGACCATCGGTAAATATATAGACCATTGGCTTCCAGTCGCCTTTGACTTCACTGGTGGTTTTCATCACATAACGATCAATTTCCTGACCCAAATGATCTAAAGCTTTACCCAAATGTGTCCCACCACCCAAGGGCAAATTAAAATGATTAAAGGCAAATAACTCAGTTAAAGGGACCAATGTTCTGACAATCCCTGCATATGCAATCAAGGAAACAAATACAGTTTCAAGCGCATAAGGATCTTTTCTTAAACTGCTTAAAATAAACTCCACACCCTCTTGAACTGATTCAAGCGGTTGCCCGACCATTGATTCAGAACAATCAAGAACAAAAAATACCGGTAAACGACGCATAACTTCACCTACATTATTTTTATCATATTATTCAAAAATCTAAATCAAACAGATAAGTGCTGACCTGTTTGATTTAACATTTTTAACGTCAAGTAATATCCAGTTATAAAACCAACTGAATTTCGGCAGGTGGTGGTGGTAAAGAAATTGAATCGGATACCCCTGCGCTACTGCTACCAGCGACCACGCTTGCAGAAACCCACTTAAAGAAGCTAGCAAAACTATTTGAATCCATGGTGTCTAACACAACCACTTGGTCCGTTAGTTGCAGCAGGGATTCGGTTTTCGCTTTTGGCCCCGCAGCACAAGCGACAATCGTGGCAAAATTAAGCTGTTTAATTGTGGGAACGATTTGCTGATAAGCATAGACATCTGAGGGTGAACCATCTGTCATCAAAAATAATAACGGGCGCCAATCCCCTTTAACCTCATTACTACTTTTTTGCACATTCTGTTGTACTTGCTGTGCCAGTAATTCCAATGCAGCACCCATAAATGTTGCTCCCACATTGGGCACATCTAGATCTGGAATTTGAACTTGATCCAAAGGGGTAAGCGGTAAATAAACTTTTGCATCAATATCAAAGGTAATCACACTTAAATACACGCTTTCAAGCGCATAAGGATCTTGTCTTAATGCACTGAGCATCGACTGCAAGCCAACATTCACCGAGTGAATTGGCTCACCACGCATAGAGCCAGATGTATCTAATAAAATATATACAGGTAAACGGCGCATTATATTCTCATTCTTTAACTATATTTTTTTAACCATTCCACGAAATTATCCGTGGGTGATGCATTACCGACCGCATTAAATTTCCAACCAGTATTTTCTCTGACCAGTTCAGCAAATAATAATGAACGTTGTTGATCATATTGACCAATGCCTGATAAATCAAAACGCACCATTTCTTTACCAGTACCATCGACAGCACGAATAAAGGCATTTTTCACCTGACCAAAATGCTGATTGTTTTTTGCACCATTGTAAATTTGAACAATAAAAACAATCTTGTGATATTCAGCTGCCAAGCTATTTAATTTGACAATAATTTGCTCATCATCCCCGTCACCAGCACCAGTACGGTTATCTCCAGTCAGCCAGATTTGCCCTGAACGATGTTTTAAATTATTAAAAAAGATAACATCACTATTTTCGAGTGTGGCTTGACCTGCGGCATTCCAACCTAGATCTTTTACTTTTCCACTGATATCACATAAGAACGCTACCACATCTAGATCGTGTTCCTCACTCTTAGCGCCTGAAAATAATCCGCCTAAAAAGCCTTTCTTTTGCTCAGTGATATCCCAACCGAGTCCAATCGTCACTCGTTCTAAATCATGTTTAGATTTTTCAAGACTGAGTCCTTGACCTTTTACTAATGTAATTGCCATGCATTTTCCTTTATTTTTATAAAACCACATTCACTTCAGGTGGTGGTGGTGGAAGATCATTTAAGCCTGTGACTTCTTTTTGACCTGCATCTACTTTTTGGCTACCTGTAGAAATACTTGCAGAAACCCATTTAAAGAAGGCTTTAATGGTATTTGAATCTGCAGTTGCAAGTTCTACCACAACTTCTGTAATTTGTTTGAGAATACTGCTATCTGCATTATGTCCCGCTGCACAAGCAATGATCATCCCCGTCTTCGCTTGTTTGAGTTTTGCAAAACCTTTAGTCCAATCATCTGTTGGTGCACCATCTGTCATAATAAAAACTAAGGGTTTCCAGTCACCACGGGTATCAGGTGTGGTTTTTTGCACTTCCTGATCAATTTTATCTGCCAGTAAGCCAAGCGCTTCGCCCAACTGTGTAGTCCCCGTTGCCTGTAATTGAGGCGGTTGAAACATCGCAATTTCAGTTAAGGGAATCAGCTGTTTGGCTTGAGTATCGAAGGTAATAATAGACAAATAGGCTGTTTCAAGTGCATAAGGATCTTGTCTGAGTGAAGAAACCAGTATTTCAACACCATTTTTAACGGCTTCAATCGGTTCACCATGCATCGAACCTGAGGTATCTAATAATAAATATACGGGTAATCTTCTCATTTGTTTATCTCTATTTAATGTCTCGTTAATTTTTAATCTTTATGTATATGTTTATATAAAAAATTGAACTAAAAACAAAGCTTTTTATCATTTTTAATACTTAATTTTTTATCCAAATATCAAATTTTGCTTGAATACTCTATTTTTTAATTGATCTGATTCTGACATATTATTTGTTTTATGCTGGGTAATATTTTAAAAATAATTGCAGAGTTCTAAGCTATAATTGTTTTATTATTTACCTTAATCTGAATCCTCAGATTTTAAAGCCCAATATGTCAAAAAATCTCGCTACGTTGATTGGTTTAAGTGCCATTTTACAATGGTCTTCCATCGTCGGTTTATTGAAAAAAATTAGTTTTAGTTTGGGCGCTGAGTTAGCTGTGCTGCTGATGTATACACTGAGTACTTGTATTTTATTAATATTTTTTAAAATCCCAAATTTAAAATTAATTTCAAAAAAATATCTGATTTTTTCTACCTTATTGTTTGTTATTTATGAATTATGTTTTTCTTATGCCATCGCACTGGCACAAACTGCACAACAAGCCATAGAGGTTAGTCTAGTCAATTACCTCTGGCCGGGCTTAACAGTTGCCATGCTGATCCTATTTAAAGAAATTAAATTTAATGTCTTTGTTATTGTCGGTTTAGCCATCAGCTTAAGTGGAATTATTTTGATTCAAACTGGGCAAGGTGCTTTAACCTGGTCAAATATTTTATCCAATATTCTGGAAAATCCAATCAGTTATATTTTGGCATTTGTTGGGGCAACGCTGTGGTCCTTATATTGTGTCATTACCAAAAAATATAGTGATGGGCATAATCCAATTTCATTTTTCTTTGTGGCGATCAGTATAGTACTGTGGAGTAAATACTTGTGGTCACATGGGTTGAGTCTAAATGCAATTCCACAAGTTGAACTTACAACAATTGGATTATTAGGCATTGTTTCAGTGGTGATGGCCTTGGGTTATGCTGCTTGGAATATTGGTATTATCAAAGGCAATATTACGATTTTGGTGACTTTATCTTATTTTAGTCCAGTCATCTCAACTTTGATTTCAATGTTTATCTTACAAACCAATCTACCAACAGAGTTTTGGTATGGTGTGATGTTGGTGACTTCAGGCTCTTTAGTGTGTTGGATTTCGACAAATTGGCAACAATTAAAAGAAAAATTATTAGCTAAACTAACGAAGTCAAACTCTTTTTTATAAGAAGATCTATGTTGTTAAGATCAGCTTTAATCATATATTGATCATTCATCATCAATATATGATTAATTATGTTAATACCTCCAGACGCTGGGGATGGAAAAATGAAAATTTACACAATATAGCGTTTGCTTAGTCCCCATTCTGCCAATATCCTGCGATAGGTTGTAGATGAACGATCTGCTTCAAAATGTGCTTCCATTGTAATATCCAATGGAAGCTCTTCTGGTTTTTGACTCTCTACCATGTCCTGATCTTCTGCAAAAATTTGTGCATTAAAATCATAAACTGCCTGCAAATCGCCTGTGGTATCAAAATTACGGGTGAGTGGTACAAATAATCGAGTTTGGTTATGTGATACAGGACAACAGGCATTTAAAATTTTTAATACGCCCTCACGTGGAAATTCAACTTTTAACACTGCTGAAAATGGCGGGTAAACGTCAAAAATTCGCTTCCATAAAAAATCTTCTGGTGCCAGATGCTGTAAACCATGTGGATAGTTGCTTACATTGCTGACATATTCAGTATGTAAACCATAATCTGTACGTTCAGTGGTGTATTTGGGTACAACAGGATTTTCAGCATCGGCAAAAGACTGCTGATGTACCCAAGCAAAATGTGCAACATCAATAAAACCTTCCAATTGCCGCCCGCTTGAACCAGCAATATCAACAAATGGTGGCAAAATGGGCTGATGATCAGGATGATCCCAAGTATCCAATATTGGAAAGTTTGCGAGGCTTTCATCACGGCTAAATAAACTCGTCCAAACCAAACCATATTTTAAAACTACAGGAAATTTGGTGAGGCTAAAGCGCTCTGAAATATTTGTCAGTTCTGGCTGTGCTGGAATTTTTGTACATTGACCTGCTGTGTTGTAATGCAATCCATGGTAGGGACAAACAATCTCTTCACCTTGCACCCAACCTTTGCTGAGTGGTACACCACGGTGCGGGCAAATATCACGCACCAACTGAATCGCACCACTTGCCGTTTGATAAAGCGCCATTTTCACATCGAGGAGTTGTACTTGTTGTGGGGCTGTTGTGACATCTTGCACACGTGCGACAGGATACCAATGCTGAGCGAGTATTTCCCAGTCTTTAGGCTCAAAACCACTACATTGTGGTTGACTAAACAAGTTCAGAACTGGAATTGCATTCATACAAAACTCACAGAATATATATTTAATGTCATGATCTTATGCTGTGATTTCAGCATAGCGCTCAGCTAAAATCATGGCTGAGTTTTAAATTACGAATTTTGTCTAATTCTGTCTATTAGAATGTTTTACTTATCTCATTCTAAAAAATAGAACACCTATCTGAAAATTATTTTTAGAAAAAACTCATCATTGGCATAAAAATCGCTTAGTGATCTGTGATTTTAGCGAGTTTCAAATTTCCTTGATTTTCATTGCTTAGGAATAAGTCCGTGAAATATAAATAATGGACAGCCCATATGCCTGTGAATACAACTTTTTCACGATTTTCAGATTATTTTATTGCCGTTGCCAAGACAGGTAGCTTAAGAAAAGCAGCAGATCAACTCTATATTTCAGTATCTGCAGTACATCGTCAAATCGCACTCGCTGAGGAAGAGTTTGGAATTGATCTGTTTGAACGTTTACCCAGTGGTTTAAAACTGACCCTTGCTGGAGAGTTACTCTATGCGGATTTGATTAAGTGGCAAAAAGAATTTCAATTAACTCGTAATCGTTTTGATGAAATTCAAGGGCTTTCTCGGGGAACCATTAATTGTGGGCTTATTTCAGCACTGAGTGATGGTTTTGTCTTAGATTCAATTCAATATATGTATGACAACTATCCTTGGATCAACTTTAATTTTCATATCCAAGACAGTGAAACTGTGTCAAATATGATTATGGAGGCTGAAATTGACTTTGGGATTTTATTAAACCCTAAAGGACATCATCAATTAGAGGTTCTCTCTTTTGTAGAAATCCCAATCGGTTTTATTTTACCTAAAGATCACCCTTTAACAAAAAATGAGAAAGTCTATCTATCAGATAGTGTCAACTATAAGCACTTGATTCCTGGCGCACCTTTAATTATTCATGATTACGCACAGACCTTGTATAAGCATCATAAGTTTAGCCCTCAGCATCACTTACATTGTAATGACATCCGAATGATGATGTCATTAATTCAAAAGAACTTGGGCATTGGTTTATTGTCATTTATTGATGCTTATCCTTATTTAGAGCGCGACGAGCTGGTTTTTAAGCCAATTCGAGAAAAACGTTTATATCCATTAACACTAGCTTTATGTGTTGCACCAAAACGACAACTTTCACGCGTATCGCAAATTATGATTAAGCATCTTATTGAACAAATCGAAGCATTTAAGCTCAAGTTGATCCCTTATCAATAATCAGGTTTGGGTATGTTGTAATACAAATCATTGATTTAAAGAAATGAACAACAGCCCCTTAAGCAACAAAGCAATGACGTGTAGCTGAGTGATGACTAGCAATAACTCCCTAAACATATATATGAATCAAAAGTGTTAAATTTCCAATGCTGAATTTAGATTGAGTAATTTAAATTCAGCATCGACCTAGCAACATTTAATCTAAAGGATTTCCGATAATATTACTGATAATGCCACGCATAATATGTGGACCTTGTTCTTGACGTAAATCTTGATACCATGCTTCGGTCACAGCCTCATCTTTCATATGGGTCACATCACAGCGCTTACGGGCACGTAATACCAACTCATTGGCGCGCTCATTACGTTTATTTTGATATCGTTTTAAGGCATCCTCTACACCTAATGTATTGATTTGCAAAGCGCGTGCTAAGTAAATTGCATCTTCCATGGCTTGGCAACCGCCTTGACCAATATCAGGTGTGGTACTATGAGCCGCATCCCCCATAATTACCACTCTGCCTTTATAAAACTGGGTAAAAGGTTCAATATCATGAATTTCTACTCGATTGGTTTTTTGCTCATCAATCGCTTCAATTAAGTTTTGAACAGGCTGGCACCAGTCCTTAAAATATTGTTTAAATAGTATTTTATATTGGGCTTTACTGTTTTCCAAACCTACAGGTAATGGCACATCAAAGAAGAAGTAAAAACGTTGATCTGCCACCGGCATAAGCGAAACACGTTTCCCCTCTCCAACAAATGTTGTCCATTGATCTGCTTGGGCTAAATTATCTGAAATTTCCACTAAACCATTCCAATTGACATAACCAGCATAACGACGTTCAACCTGTTCACCCAATACATATTGGCGCGTTAGCGAATGTGTTCCATCCGCACCAATTAACAATGCTGTGATGACTTCACTGCCATCTGCAAACTGAACTTTTATATGTTGATCTACTTGTTCTAGTGCAACCATTTTTTTCCCAAGATGAATATCGTCACGGCCAAATTCATCCATCAACATGTTTTGTAAATCTGCACGTGAAACTGGATAAGGCCGTTGTCCGACCTCTTCAATCAAAGGCATTAAACTAAACTGAGTCATGTGCTCACCAGTTAGTCCATCGATATAGGCTAAATGATCCATTTGACCACCGAGTTTGGCAACTTGATTCGTTAAGCCTAAATAATTCAGGCACTTAACACCATTTGACCATAAAGAAATAGCAGCACCTACAGCTAGAATTTGTTCAGTTTGTTCATAGATGGTGACCGTATGTCCGAATTTTTTTAGTGCAATACCTGCGGTTAATCCCCCCATACCTGCACCAATAATAGTAATCTCCATCTATTTCTCCTCTGTCTGTATCTTTAACACTTATGACTAAAATGCTAAAAACGTGCCATTTATTTAAAAATCACAACATTCGTCAAGCAAAGTTGGCATAGGCTATGCATGATGAGGACGGTAAGATATTGTTTTTATGAGTGCTTATTGAACTTTAAGCACCCATATCAATGAATAAAATGATATAAATCGCAATATGAATGGTAAATAAATATGGCAACTTTACTTGCACCAAGTTTTGAGCTTCCTGCACATTTACAACAATGCACCAATTTGGCAGATCCCCGAATTGGTACAAAAGTACTTGAATGTTCAGATGATTTTTTTGCAGAAGCACAACGAATGTTGCAATTTAATCCACCCATTTTTGTAGAAGATAAATTTGATGATCACGGCAAATGGATGGATGGATGGGAAACCCGTCGTAAACGACATGCAGGCTATGACTGGGCAATTATTAAATTAGGCGTTGCTGGAAAAATTACAGCATTTGATATTGATACCACTTTTTTTACTGGGAATTACCCTGCTTCTGCTTCAATTGAAGCCTGTTATGCACCAAATGGGGACTTAAGCAATGCACTTTGGCAACCCATTCTAAATAATTCTATTCTTGGCCCAAGCCAACACCATATTTTTAACATTAAAAATTCAGCAGTCTTTACCCATGTCCGCTTAAATATTTTTCCTGATGGTGGTATTGCACGTTTTCGCGTCTATGGCGAAGTGCAAATACAGATTCAAGATCATCAAAAAACATTAGATTTACTGGCACTAGAAAATGGTGGACGCGTGATTGCCTATAGCGACGCCCACTTTGGTCATCCTCGTAATTTGATCAATCCGAATCGTGGAATCAATATGGGAGATGGTTGGGAAACCAAACGTCGCCGTGCGCCTGGATTTGATTGGTGTATTTTAGCACTCGGTCAAAGTGGTGTAATTGAAAAAATTGAAATTGATACTGCACATTTCAAAGGAAATTTCCCTGCTCAAGTTTCTATTCAGGCGATATATATTGAAAATGCGACTGATCCACAACTAATTCCACAAAGTATGTTTTGGCCATTTCTACTCAATGCTCAGGATATGCAAATGGATCATATTCATGATTATGTAGCCGACATTTTAAAGCATGAAAAAATTTCACATATTCGTGTCAATATGATTCCAGACGGTGGTATTAGTCGTATCCGATTATGGGGTAAAATTATAGAGTGATTTTATGAAATATATTCAAATTCAACCTTTAACAGCTGAAGCTTTTGCCCCATTTGGTGAGGTCATTGCTTGTACTGGCAATGATTTTTTCCATATCAATAGTGCGCATACGGAACGTTATCATGCTTTATCCTTGGCTCAAGCGACCAACGCTGAAATCGGATTGAGTATTTTTCGAAATATTCAAAAAACCCAAGTGCCTTGTGAAATTCAAATGCTTGAACGACATCCGATTGGTTCACAGGCATTTATCCCGATGCAAGGTCAATCTTTCTTGGTTGTTGTTGCAGCCGCTTTGGACCAAGACCAACCTGATCTTGAACATATTTACGCCTTTATTAGCAATGGTCTACAGGCTGTAAACTATCGCGCAGGCACTTGGCATCATCCGTTATTGACACTAGAAGCACCCAGTGATTTTACGGTAATCGATCGGATCGGTGAGGGTCACAATTGTGATGTTTTTCAGTTTAATGAAAATATTGTCCTGACTTTATAAGCAATAAGCATCATTTCATAACATGAATTCAAAATGCTAATGGGGCGAAATTAGCTTTAAAAGTATTGATTAAAAACTTTTTTTGTATGTTCTTAAACTTCAGAGCAACATTGTTTTATGTTGCTCTGATTGGAAAATTTATTCTGAGTTTAACTTAATAAAATAAAATCATGATCAGATAAAACTCGTTTTAAAAATGATATTTAATCAACGCACTGACATTGTTTTCATCTTTGCCAGAGATTCCATATTTATTATTCCAAACTGAATACTCAACGCCTAAATACAATTTAGTATCTGGTGAAATATGTTTACCCGCATTCCATTTCCATTGTGTAGTCCAGTTTAACTCACTGGCATGGTCATCTTCTGCAGTTGACCAATCAAGAAAACCATCGACAAGAAAATCTTCTGATGCGATTTTAAATGGTACACCAAAGGCAAAAGTCAGCTGATAATCGTCATCCGTATTCTTATAATTGTCTGCTTTATAGAAGTTTAATTGTGCATACTGGAAATATGGAATTGCTAAATCTACCCCGATCCCATACAGATAATTGTTAAAACCTTCACCACCTTCCCATGTTGTGGCAATGAGAACGTCTTTGATTGGACCCACTTCCAACTTATGCCCTGAAATAGCACCCAAGCTCAATCGTGGTGACACTTCAAAATACGTCTCATTACCTGAAACATCATTATTGGTACGATCCGCAAATGCAAAGAAATCCCCATATTTTAATTTGGCTGCATATTCAAAAGTTATGGTCGATTGGTCGTCTTCCCGAGCAATCAGTTCATAGTTTTTTCCATATAAACCTGTAATGCTAAAGTCTTGCCAAATAGGTGCAGCATGAGTGCTAAAAGCAGTGCAAACTAAAGTTGAAAGCGCAGCAAATTGTGTTAAGTTCATTTTATAAATTCCCCATCAGAAATAACGGTAAACACTTGTGTGAATAAGCAAAAACAAAGCCAATTTTTACACTTGGTCAAAATTTATTAAAAAAAACCCAAATCAATGGGCTTTAAAATCATAAAATAATCTAATTCTATAAAAGCTAGCTACCACGATACGTGGAATAAGCAAATGGGCTGATTAATAAAGGAATATGATAATGTTGTGCCAAATCAAGGACTGAAAAATGAATCACAACTTTTGGGAAAAACGTTGCTAAGGCTAAACGGTCAAAATATTCAGCAGTATAAAAAACCAAACTATAATCCCCTGTTTTAATTTCACTTAAATTAAAATCTGCTACCCGTCCATCTTCATTGGTCCTTGATTCTGCAACAATATTGTCTTGGCTATCCAATAATTTTATCAGAACATTTACGGCAGGCTTGCCAAGATGCGTGTCTAAGATATGGGTACTGATCATGTTATTTCCTTTCTAAACATTATTTTAATGCAATCAATCATTTAAGCTTTCATTTTCACTCAGTTCTTGATTGAGTCTTAACATTGCAATTTCACCAAGTTGTTGTTTAACAATACGCTGTTCTGTTTCAGGATCATTTAATAAACGATATTTCAGTGCTTGTAGAATTTCAGTCTGATCTAAGCCCATAGCACGAATTAAAAAAATATGACCAAATTTCTTTTCATAAGCAATATTGCCTTGCAATAAAGCATGTTGTGTTTCAGTGTTCTGTTTTATTGCTGATTGCTCTTGATGAGAAAATGCTTGCTCTTTTTCACTCAGCACTGCCTGAGCCTTTTTTTCACCGATCCGTGGGTGTGTCGCTAATGCATTTACAATTTCTAACCATGTCCAAGTTGAGGCTTGTATTTTTGCAAAATCCATTAACGCTTGAGTGTTGACAAATGGACGTTGTGACAAAATTTCATCTGACCAACGTTGAATGTGCACACAATGCTTGAGCAAGCTTGTAAGCTCTTCTGATGATGCTTGATTAAATTCTTCTATTTTCACGAATAATACCTATGCTTGAGTTCGCTAAAATTTTCAAACACTTTTATATAAACTTTGCTGCGCGCTTTACTGCATTCAATTAAAAATAAAGTGCTTACCTTAAAAGCCACATCCTCATAGCGACAATTATGCGGCTGGATGGTGTTTAAACCAATGTTCAGCGATATCACCGCGACGACAGATCCAGACTTTTTCATGTGCCTGTATATAATCTAAAAAACGCTGTAATGCTTTAAAACGACCGGGACGTCCCAGAATACGACAATGCATTCCAATCGATAGCATTTTCGGCTCAGTTTCACCTTCTGCATAAAGCACATCAAAGGCATCTTTTAAATATTGGTAAAATTGCTCGCCACTGTTAAAACCAGCAGGCGCGCAGAACTTCATATCATTACTTTCTAAAGTATATGGAATGATTAGGTGCGGGCGGCTTTGGCCTTGTAAATCGGTTAAGTTTGTCCAAAATGGCAAATCATCACCATAGTAATCGCAGTCATATTTAATCTGTGGAAATTCAGCCAATAATTTACGAGTATTTGGGCTATCCCGCCCTGTATACCAACCCATTGGTGTAGCGCCAAATAAGGTTTCTAAAATGCTGATTGCTTGATCAATATGCTGACGTTCCGTTTCAATATCTATATTTTGGTAATTTAGCCAACGCTGTCCATGTGAAACCACATCGTAATGGGCTTGTTGAATGGCTTCCACAATATATGGATTACGTGCCAGCGCCATACCCACTCCAAATATGGTCATGGGTAAGTTACGCTTTTTAAACTCATGATGAATACGCCAGAATCCTGCACGAGCGCCATATTCATACATCGAATCCATCGACATATGCTTGTCAGGAAAACTTGCTGCTCCCACGATATCAGATAAAAACTGCTCAGAACCGGCATCACCATGTTCGATATGGTTTTCAGCACCTTCTTCATAGTTAAGAACAAACTGTACCGCTATTTGGGCTTGATTTGGCCATGCTACTTTGGGTACTTCACCGTGATAGCCAATGAGATCTCGTGAATAGGGAGTATTTTGGATTTGGTCTATTAAGTCTTGCCCACGTAAATAAGTTTTATTCACTCAAACCGCCTTTAAACTTTTCAATCACCATTTTTTAGTGTGAATGATCAAGCAGTTTTTATGCCAATCTCCTCATGCTTTAGTTAACGGGTTGGAAAATTAACTGCATGTGATGACTTGTTCCCTTGAAAATATAGTGGTGTTTTCCAATTTGAAAACTTAGATTAGGTTGAAGAGCACTTTCCTGCTGAGTACGTACAATCATCGAATTATTTTCATTCGATTCTTTTAACAAGAATTGATAAATTTTATCCGTCATCTCTGCATCTAATAATTTATGCTGGATTCTATTTTGTAGATATTGATCTAAACGTTTTATATAAAATTCTATAAGTTTTTTATCACCAGAACTAAAAACAGTCTCAAAATTATTTAAAGAAGCCACTTCATTATTGACTGAGCTTAATCCTGTGGTTTTAATTGCGCCCACTTCAAATTGATCAGTCCGTTCAAAAACTAGATTAAGGCTTTCAAGACTATCTGAGAAATTTGCATCTTGTTGTGAATATTGTTCATAAATATCATGAAAAAGTTTTTGATATTCCTTAGATATAGAAGCGTAATCATAGAGATTAAAGTATTGCACCTTACTCACATCGGCTAAGTATTCTGCACATTTTTTCCCACATTGATCTTTTTGTTGTTGACTGATTGCATTGGTCATTAAGTACTGTGTATAAAATTGATGTGCATCATCTAGATATTGAATCTTATGAGTCCATTTATATTTCACTAAACTTGCATCGCCTGCTGCAAGGTAGGTTTCGTATCTCAGAACATTTCTCTCTTTAGGTAAATCTTTCTCCCATAAATCATGATATTGATTCAAAATTTTAACACCTGATATTGTGAAGTCAGAAGCTGCTAAAGCACAATTTTTATCTTCCAAATAACCCAAAAGATCTGAAACAAAAATTACATCCATCGAATACACATCTATTTTTTCAGAATTTGGGCGATTTAAAAATTGATGTAACATGTTAAGAGGCATATAGCGATCAAGCCCCTTACATTGTGTTTCAAGAGGTTGCGCAAATTGAGTTAAATCTGACTTTAAAGCCGCAATATCTGCATATATCGATACAGGTATAAAAGTAAAAACCGTCAATAGCGCAATTTTTCTTATTATAAAATTCATAATTTTATTCTCATTTTATTTAAAAATAAAAAACTCTGTATTGTTTAATTGATGATTTAACAATGCATAACGAAAATCACGCATTAATTGTGATGATAACTCTCGCTTTTGCTCAACCAGCATTTTAAATAACTGTAAAAACTGACCATGACTAAATACCAGTAAATGATCATGTTGATAATGCGCTTTTAGGGAATCCAAGTGCACAATAAAGTCCGTAACGCGATAATAAAAATTTGCAAAAGATTCAGCACCTTCACTTGTAACTAAATTGACATCTGCTTGATTCCAATAATCATCTACCCAAGGTTTTCGTTCCTCTAAAGTGGTATTTTTACATCGCATATCGGATAAGTAAGAAAACTCATGGATATCCAAAATTTGAGGTGTAATCTGATCACGTAATAAAATTGGGTCAGCTGTTAGACGTGTACGGATAAATGGAGAGACATAAATCTGCTTTGCTGGAGGTAAAACATCAATAAGTTTTTGCGCCTGTTCATGTCCATATTCGGTTAAGGGAATACTTGCATGGGACTCAGTTTTACCATTTACATTCCCTAAACTTTGCGCATGGCGAATTAAATAAATGCTCATATCAACCTTGACTATTTTAATTTTTAGACAACATTTTGAAAAGAATGATAATTCAAAATGAATCATCTGGAATTAACACACGTTTTCAGAACAACATTTGAAAAAGCAAGTCATATTAGTGCTCAAGAAACAAAGTTTTCTCTACTGCTCTTCGATTTACTAAACCTTGTACCGTTTTGCCACCTGCCTTGATCCAAACATCAAATTGATGACTGGCAGCGTGATAATCAGAGGTATTCAATAATTTTAATAAGGTTGAGTTTTTAAAAGCACCAATACCTATGTTATAGCTCAATGAAACCAACGCATCAAACTGATTTTGATTTAAAGGAACGTTTACAGCAGAACTTACTGCTTGTTCAAAACGCCTAAGATCATGTTGCATATAGTTTTTTGCTTGTTCAATGGTACAAGTATCCCCATACTGAACAGCTTTTCCATGCGGGTAAATCGTTGTTCCATAACCGATAGTACAAACCCCGACGCCATCATCATAGGCTTTGAGCTCTAATCCCTCAAAACCACAAATCAAATCTACACCTTGAGGGCTGACTTGAGTAATTTGATCTTGTGCAAAGCCAATCTCCGTAGCACCTGTATCCACGGCCACTGCAACGTCTGAACGAGAATAAGCTTGATGATGTTTATTCAAATCGCGCTGTTTTTCATTCAATAGTTTTGAAAACAAAGTAGAAAATGACTTGGAAAAAAATTTAGACCAAAATTGCGTCATCAATAAAACTCAAAAAAAGAAAAGGATTGTATCGCTGTACTTATACCAACCAATATTAAACATAGCTTTTTAAATTAATAAAGTTGTCTTTGGTTGCATTACGTAGAGACATATTGATTTCAAATAAAATAGTGCCTCTCTTATCATAAGAAAGGCATTTTTAAATTCGAATTATCTTGAATTAAAACAAGAAATAACGCTGTGCCATGGGTAATACTTCAGCAGCTTCACAAGTTAGATGTACACCATCGGCACGAACTTCATAGGTTTCAGGATGCACATCCATCACAGGACAATAGTTATTATGCTTCATGTCTTGTTTAGTGATGTTTCTGGTATTTTTACAAGGTGAAATTAACTTCCTTAATTGTAATTTTTCAGCAACACATAGTTCAATTGCGGCCTGTGACAAGAAAGTAATACAGGTATTGTGCACGCCTCTTGGATATGCCCCAAACATTGGACGGTAATGTACCGGCTGTGGTGTTGGAATTGAGGCATTAATATCTCCCATTGGTGCTGCCGCAATCATTCCACCTTTAATGATCATTGATGGCTTTACCCCAAAAAACTCGGGTTTCCACAACACCAAATCAGCAAGTTTCCCTTCTTCTATAGAACCAATTTCGTGGCTTAAACCATGAGTAATGGCAGGATTTATTGTATATTTTGCAATATAACGCTTCACCCGATTATTATCATGATACTGATTATCGCCTTCTAATGGTCCTCGTTGCACTTTCATTTTATGCGCCGTTTGCCAAGTACGTAAAATCACCTCACCCACACGCCCCATGGCTTGAGAGTCAGAAGACATCATTGAAATTGCGCCGAGATCTTGCAATATATCTTCTGCGGCAATCGTTTCACGACGAATACGGCTCTCAGCAAATGCGACATCTTCAGCTATCGCTGGATCTAAATGGTGGCAGACCATGAGCATGTCTAAGTGTTCATCAATGGTATTGATAGTATATGGGCGGGTTGGATTGGTTGAAGATGGCAAAACATTTGCCTGACCAATGGCTTTTAAAATATCAGGCGCATGACCGCCACCCGCGCCCTCAGTATGATAAGTGTGAATAGTACGATTTTTAAATGCCCCCAGTGTTTCTTCAAGAAAACCACTTTCATTTAAAGTATCGGTATGAATCGCAACTTGTACATCATATTCATCTGCCACAGTTAGACAATTATCAATTGCAGCAGGGGTAGAACCCCAGTCTTCATGCAATTTCAGCCCCACCACACCTGCTTTAATCTGCTCCGCAATCGGTTCAGGTTGACTTAAATTACCTTTACCCAATAAGCCAATATTCATAGGTAAATCATCAATGGCTTGCAGCATGGTTGAAATATGCCATGGCCCTGGTGTTACCGTTGTCGCCGATGTTCCTGCAGCGGGACCAGTACCACCACCAATCATGGTTGTTGTTCCTGACATTAACGCTGTTTCAACTTGTTGTGGGCAAATCCAGTGAATATGGGTATCTATTCCACCTGCTGTAAGTATTTGCCCTTCACCGGCAATCACCTCAGTGGCCGCACCTAATGGAATGGTAATATCGGGTTGAATATCCGGATTGCCAGCTTTACCTATTTTCCAAATTCGCCCATTTTTCAATCCTACATCGGCTTTAATAATTCCCCACCAATCGACAATCAATGCATTGGTAATCACCGTATCTGCAACATCTGCTGCAAGTAATTGAGATTGCCCCATCCCATCGCGAATAACTTTGCCGCCCCCAAATTTAACTTCTTCACCATAGGTGGTGAGATCTTGTTCAACTTCTATAAAAAGTTCGGTATCTGCTAAACGTACTCGATCCCCAACGGTAGGACCAAACATTTCAGCATAAGCTCGACGTGACATTTTCATTTTGATTATCCTTTTAGTCCAACTTACCCATCACACGCCCTGCGAAACCATAGACTTCACGTTTTCCGACCAGTGCAACGATTTCAACATCACGTCGCTGCCCCGGCTCAAACCGAACCGCTGTACCCGCTGCAATATTTAAACGAAAACCTTTGGCACGTTCACGATCAAATTGCAAAGCATCATTGGCTTCATAAAAATGAAAATGTGAACCCACCTGAATCGGTCGATCACCTAAATTTGACACTGAAATTTTCAGTACTTCACGACCGACATTCATTTCAATATCACAATCAGGTGTAATAATTTCACCAGGGATCATGTGCTTATCCTAATTTTTTAAAAAGTATTCTATATAATCGGTTGGTGGACTGTGACGAGCTTCGAGCCATCTGGAAAAGTAGCCTCTACCTGCACTTCGGCAATCATCTCAGGCACACCCTCCATCACATCATCACGACTGAGCAAGGTAGTGCCAAAATGCATCAACTCACTGACAGTCATTCCATCTCGCGCACCTTCAAGCAGTGCTGCGGAAATAAATGCAATAGATTCAGGATAATTGAGTTTTAGTCCACGTGCTTTACGACGTTCTGCAACCAAACCCGCTGTAAAAATCAGCAGTTTGTCTTTTTCAGTAGGATTGAGTTCCATATGTGTTTCCTAAAGTTCTTGCATTTTTTATGCAAAATATGTGCTCAGTTTTAAATTAAACACGCAGATTTTATTTCTAAAAGACGAACTTTAAATGAATCAAGTTCGCCAAATTCGTGGAAATGCTTCATCCATATCAAACCAATATCGCCTCAATCTGGCACGAATTGCTGCAAAAGCATCATGACAATGTCGAACATCATCACCTAAAAAACGTGCACTGATGACATCCCCCAATAAGGTTAACCTGACAGGCATATCCATTCGCATCATCAACTCACGAATTAAATCGATATGTGCCTCTAAATAAATGTTTGCTCGGAATTTTTCAGGAGGAACTGCCCATAAACTTCCCATAACGGCATGATTATTCATGCCTAGACAAGAACTTAGCCAACGATCATTGCCTTTAAAACTCAATGTGTCTGCCACCAGTAATTGCTGATTTCGCCATAATTTTAAATGACTGTGATAAGCACCAGATTGGAATTTTTCATTTCGAGCTTGTCGACCAATCACCAACATATCCCAACCGATAAAGCTTGCTGTCTGATCAAGCTGAATCAAGGTTTCTGAGTGAGCATTGGCACCATCAAATAACATGGTTTCTTGAGGAAGCCATTCAAACACAGCATTGTGTTTAACTGAGATATGGATATGTTGATAAGCTTGTTTGCCATTGGTTCGATACCATTTACCTGCACCAGGGGTCGTGACTAAGGCATGGGCAGCAGCATCAACATTAATCTCAAATGTTAAATGATCGCCACCTGCAATACCCGCAGGCGGATGGACAATAATCGCATGACAAATCCCAGTTTTTTCAGGCCAAAGCATCTTTTGCACACGTACAGGTCCAAAATGTCTACGATGGGCTAGTACTGTCCGCTCAGTTTGAGCCTGAAAACCCAATTCTAGTTTTGCATACCAAAGGCGCTGATCAGGAAGATGTTCCACTAAACTTATCATGGCCGCCTTTATAAATGGATATCAGCAATTAAGCGCTTAAACATTAAGCCAAACCAATAACTGCAACGACCGCAGCCAAAGTACCAATAATTTTCTTGCCATATGGAACGTACTTTTTAATAAAAGCACCAATGCCTAAACCACCCGCATAGATCAATGCCATTGCTGTCACCATGCCTAAAATCAGTAAGCTGGCATGACCGGATTGGCCTAGTTCAGTTCCATGCGCAACACCATGAAAACTTGCCAATAAAACTGCTGCAATAGGTAAAACTTGATTTGTTTTTGTCCAAAGCGCTACAGCCAGTAAAACCAATGAAGCAATGATGCCGTATTCAGCAATTGCTGCTGGAATAAATCCTTGGCTACCGATCATAAAACCAACCACCATCGCTGAAGCTAAGCCTATCAAGCCAAAAAGCTTCCAGCGTTGATTTGCTGTCCACATCAATACCCCAAATGCGATTGCCATCATCAAATGATCTAAACCTGTAAATGGATGAATAAAGCCCGCCCAAAACCCAGTATGGTGATCATGTCCAGGATGAGCCAAAGCCAATACAGGTAAATATGCAGCACATGCCATCAGAGTTTTTTTTAAAATACGCATTCAAATTCTCCTTTGATTATTTTTAAATTCAAATAGTTACAATTATTTTTAATATCGCGACTAAGCTTTAAATAAACCTTGTTTTTCAATAAACTCAATGATTTGGTTTAAACCAGCTTGAGTTTTCATATTTGAAAATAGAAAAGGTTTATCACCACGCATGCGTTTTGCATCTTGATCCATCACATCGAGATTTGCACCGACCATTGGGGCTAAATCTGTTTTGTTAATAATCAATAAATCCGACTTGGTAATTCCTGGACCACCTTTACGTGGGATCTTTTCACCACCTGCAACATCAATCACATAAAGGGTTAAATCAGATAATTCGGGACTAAACGTAGCGGCTAGATTATCTCCACCACTTTCGATAATAATCAGCTCTAAACCATTAAATTTTTCACAAAGATCATCAATTGCAGCCAAATTAATTGAAGCATCTTCACGAATTGCAGTATGAGGACAACCACCTGTCTCAACACCAACAATACGTTCTGGTGACATCGCTTCATGACGAGTTAAAAAATTAGAATCTTCTTTGGTATAGATATCGTTGGTCACAACCGCCATATTATATTTGTTGCGTAAAGCAAGGCATAAATTTAGGGTTAATGCTGTTTTACCTGAACCAACAGGACCACCTATTCCAACACGTAAAGGGCTACGTTCTGTCATCATTTTTTCCTTTTCTATACTTCATTCTCTATAAAAGTAGGGAATGAACCGTGTCATTTATGATCTAAATAATCGTGAATATAAAGTTTCATGCGACATACTTAACATCGCATAATTGGGCAAGGCACTACTTAGCGCATCATCTTCTAAGGCCAAGGCACGTACTACGGCTTGAGGAATTAGGCCATGTAAGTGCCACAAAATTCTTTGACCACTCATTTGCCCTAAAGGGACAGTTTTTACTGCACCTAGCACTTGATTTTCTAAAACAGTAAAGCTATATGCTGTTAGGACATCCACCAGATTAAGCTTCAACGTTCCGCATAAATGTGCGTAAACTGGTACAAAACCAAACTGCTTTTTAATCTCAGGTTGCTGTTTTAAAACATCACGAATCCAAGCATTCAAAGAAAATGCCAACTGCTGAGATTCAGCCCGTAATTCTTTTGATTCACGGCTTGCTTTATAAAAGTTAGCCCAATTTAAAAATTCTACCTCGTCTAAATAATGTTGCATTAAACGTTTTAAAATGGGTAGTTCAAACCTAACCAGCAACATTTCCAGTACTTCTTCAAAATAAGCGATACTGCTTGCTTCATCATGAATCAAACCCTGATCAATCGCACTTTCCACCCCTTGCGAATAGCAATATGCACCGATGGGTAAGGCTGTCGATGACAAGGTCAATAGACTTAGTAGTTGCGATGCGTTAGTGATGGACATGATGTAAAGCCTTAATTGGGCTTAAACGATGATCATGCTGATGTTGGGCATATGCCCCACTTTCAGGTTCAAATGGATGTTCTACTTCATCTACTGTCAACCCTAAACCTTGGATCATTTCTGCAAGGACATGATCAGGTTCAAAATAAAGTGCAGTTGGGGAAAGCATTAACGGAACATGGCGATTTCCCAGATGATATGCAGCTTTAAGTAAATCAAAACTATCCAGTGCAGAAACTCGCATTAATTTTTCAGCTTTGGCATCTACACGTAACACTTCACCTTGTTCAGTTGCAATATAAGAACCACTACGCAAAATGCCCGTACGCGGCAAATCCGCACCAATATCGTGCCCATTATTTAAAGTTGCACGAAAACGGCTCTTTTGGCGAGTATCAAAAGTCAATTCAATACTTTCAGCCTCAATGTTTGACTCTATATGGTCTAGACGTTGCGTATAAATTTTCATACTGATCCACTTTTCTATGGCACTTGATTTAAAATGTTCCAAATTGATGCCAAAATTTTATTCATAAATATTGGTTTGCATTAAATTAAAGCATTTATCATGCCAGTTTTTAGAATCTTAAGAATTCAAAATACATCTTATTTAGAACACCAACCTAAAACCTGAGATCAAATTTATATGAATAAAATTTCAATAAAAAATAAGGACAATTAAACGTTACAAAATAAAACCATAATAAAATTATGTGTATTTCACAAAAGATTGAAATAACACACTTTTGATCAACTAAAATTCTCATCGATAATTTGCGACTAACAGCCCAATGTGTTATCAATGAATAAATAATGATGGGGTCTGTTGACAATTCGTCTAGATTTGCGACTACGTGTGTTTTTTTGGTGATACTAGGCACGAAGTATGAAATTTAGTCATTCTAAATGAATATTTCGTAACGACGTAGCGGCAAAAAAACACGCTAGTCCCGAAGGGTTGTGGCTAAAATTATCTCAGTCTGCGTTATGAAACTCGAAAATAGTCTCGCTATTCTCTTCGTTTCCTGCCTTGTCTGCTCAATTTTAGCTTACAACGCAAACCCTTTATGAAATGTCAACAGCCCCCTTAAAAGGAGAAACTTATAATGGCTTATCAACATATCCTTCTTGCTGTAGATGACTCTCCTATTTCTTATGCTGCACTTGAACATGCAGAGAAACTTGCACTTGCTTTTAACTGTAAAATTACTGTGATGAGTGTAATCGCAGTTGATCCTTTTAAAGGCGTCGATTTTTATAAAATAGCGCCTGCTGTAACTCAATATTTATTTGAAGCTGAAAAAAATGCTTTAGCACGTTTAAAAGATATTCGAGAAACTTTAGTTCACCATGGTGTAACAACAGTAGATACCAAAGTGGTACGTGAAGTTCCTCCTGCTACTGGAATTTTAGATGTTGCAGATGAACTAAATGTGGACCTTATTGTAATGGGCTCCCATGGACGTACTGGTCTGAAAAAATTCTTCTTAGGGAGTGTTGCACAAGAAGTGTTGTCTATTTCTCCACTGCCTGTGTTGATTATTAAATCTCCCCAAGAAGAAGCTTAGTTTTTATTTGAAATCTTAATTAAAAAGGTGTGATTATGAGTTATCAAAATATTCTTGTCCCAGTTGACGGTTCTGACATTTCTTTTTCTGCATTAAAACATGCTGCTGCGATTGCAAAAGCCTTTGGAAGCAAAGTCACTGCGATCAGTGTCGTTGCCGAAGACCCTTTTGCAGCTGCTGATTTCTACTATTCGCCAGATATGTTAAAAGATTACATTGAAGAAGCAATTAAAAATGCGGAAGAAGGTTTGGGCAAAGCCAAACAATTGGCTGAACAGCAAGGTGTTCAGATTGATACACAAGTCGTGAGAGACTCGGTTGCAGCAGAAACCATCATTAAAACTGCTGAATCATTAAATACAGATTTAATTATCATGGGATCACATGGACGTAAAGGCTTCCAGAAATTTTTCTTGGGTAGCTTTGCACAAGATGTACTAGGTCAAACTAAACTCCCTGTATTGATTGTCAAACAGTGATTGATTAAATTATCAGATAAATAAAACCCAGTTTAGCTGGGTTTTATTTATGCAATGTCCATAGCAAAGACAACTTGGGAAAATTATTAAACCGCGATAACTTTGACTAAAATGGTTTGAGATTCTTCAAAATCATCAAAAATTTGCTTACGGCTAAGTTCTTTGGACTTTACTTTAAAATTATGATTTTGATAGTGAATGATATCGGGAATTTGATCAAAATAATTTCCTTCGGCTTCAATACTTTCTTCAAATAAAGCGGTGCCAAGCTGATATTCTCTACTTTTTAGGACAACATACTTAACTGTCGTTTTCATGATTCGTACTCCATTTTCATATGCACTTTATTTTTATTTATATCACCTTTTGGCAGGTTTGAAATATATAAATTCACCATATTGCACAGTAATTCTACGATTGGCCCAAAAAAGGAAAACCCACCTGTTGAAGAGTGGGTTGACTGCATATTTACAGACTTTACGCTGATTATTCTTTTAAACTTTTTTTGATTGTTATTTAATGCTTATTCTTGGTTTTTGTTGTTTGTGCAGACATTATGGCAAATAAATATGACAAACCTATTTCAACCACAATTTCTTTTTAGTTATTTTATTATTATTGATAAAAATCAATCTAACATATTAATTTTTATAATTAATTAAATAAATACACGATGAGTATGCCTACTTTCCACATAGTTTTCTTGCAAATTTTTTCAATTTACTTATAGTTAAATTATTGAATATCAATAATTATTTTAGAGTCATACTTATGCTTTTAAAACAATGTTGTGATCTGCTTGAAAGAAAGAATTTAACAATCGCATTTATTGAAAGTGCAAGTTCTGGTTATTTATCCAGCCAATTTTCGATCTATAAAAACAGTGGTGCAGATATTTTATTAGGCGGTTTAGTCAGTTACGCCCCCTCTATTAAAATTTCAATTTTACAAGTTGATCCATCCCTCATCGAAAAATATAGTGCTGAATCAGTTGAAGTTACTCAAGCAATGGCAATTCAAGGAAAAAAGCTCTTTACAGCTGCAGATATCATTGTTAGTTGTACGGGCTTACTTAAACCAGGTGGTAGTGCGAGTCTTGAAAAACCAGAAGGTACTTTCTTTATCTCAATCTATTATCAAAACAGGTTATCAAATTTTAAATATTTTATTGAAGGTGAGCCGTTGACTCGACTAAATCAATTGACTGAGAATATTGCAAAGGAAATATTAAAAATCTTAAATATTGTTTAAGATTTATGCTATGCCTTAACTAAAATACAAATTACTGAAATATTTAATTCACTTTTTAACTAAAAAGCGTTAAATTTTACCTAGATTATCAACATATCAATAACACAAATGAACTTATTAGGAAGCGGTATGAAACTTCAATTTGCAGTAATTTCTTCTTTAGCATGTTTAACTTTGGCGGGTTGTGCTGGCTCTTATCCAGAAAGAGTTGTTACAAAAGGCCCTTTAATCTGTGAAGCAAATGAAGTTTGCCCTGAACTATCTATGCGTTGGAAAGATGAAGTCCGTGATGGCTTTAAAATCACAGCAGAAATTAACAACCCAACAAAATATGATATTACCCAATTTGTTTTCTTAGTGGATGGCCAACCATATACATATTCAACCATTAACACGACCCAATATGCGGGTACAGTTTCATCAAACTCGATTAATGTTCCAGTCAGTTTTCTTAACTCATTCCGTAATGGTAAAGAAATTTCACTTAAATTGGTCACCAATCAGGGCGATGTTGAACGTTCAATCTTAAAGGCAGATGGTCAACAATCTTCTGCGTACCTAACGTTCTTAAAGGGTTATACAGGTCAAATTGTTACTCAATAAGACTGAGCAGAATAGATATAAAAAAACCAGACAAAATGTCTGGTTTTTTTAACTGAAAATCTTTAACTTAAAATAATGAATCCATTCGCATTGACCTAAATTTGTTAAGTAAAGACAAATCATTTGAAATTTACTCTCATAATTAAAGATATTTCAAAACTAAAATACCCTCTCTTATCTCAAATATATTTGCTATTTAGGTTCAATTGGGGCAAATGGTGCAACCACATCCGCATTTTGTGCACGGTGACGCATAAAATGATCCATCAATACAATGGCAAGCATGGCTTCAGCAATAGGTGTCGCACGCACGCCCACACAAGGATCATGCCGACCTTTGGTGAGGACATCTGTATCTTCACGATCTAGATTGATGGTTTTTCCTGGTGTGGTAATACTTGCGGTTGGTTTTAACGCAATCGCTACACGAATGGTTTGACCTGAAGAAATACCCCCGAGAATACCACCAGCATGATTGGCTAAAAACCCATCGGTGCTAAGTTCATCACGTGTTTGATGACCAAATTGTTCTGCAACTGCAAAACCATCACCAATTTCAACACCTTTCACCGCATTGATTGACATCATGGCATGGGCAATATCAGCATCTAAACGATCAAATACGGGTTCACCCCAACCTACAGGTACTTTTTCTGCAAGGATTTCAAGCTTTGCACCACAACTGGTACCCTGTTCACGCAATGATGTCACCAGCGCTTCAAAACGTTGAACTGCATTGACATCACCACAGAAGAATGGATTATTGGGAACTTCATTCCAATCTAAAGCTTGTGCTTTTTCTGTACCAATTTGCGTCACATGCCCACGAATCACAATCGCAAATTTCTCAAAAAGAAATTTCTTTGCAATCGCACCCGCTGCCACACGCATCGCCGTTTCACGTGCACTTGAACGACCACCACCACGATAATCACGGAAACCATACTTTTGCGTATAGGTGTAATCTGCATGGCCTGGACGGAAAGTTTGCGCAATATTGCCATAATCTTTAGATTTTTGATCTGTATTACGGATCAATAAACCAATCGAAGTTCCTGTCGTTTTACCTTCAAAAACTCCAGAAATGATTTCAACCTCATCTGGCTCTTTACGCTGAGTAGCAAACTTAGACGTTCCCGGTTTACGACGATCTAAATCAATTTGTAAATCTTCAGCAGATAATTCAAGACCCGGTGGCACACCATCAACAATTGCCATCAAGCCTACGCCGTGAGATTCACCACAAGTCGTTACACGGAAGAGTTGTCCAATACTGTTACCTGCCATGCTTACGACTCCTTAAGCTTGAATAGATTGAATAAATAAATCACGGAATGTACGACATTGTTCAGCAGTCAAAGCAAAAATACCTGTACCGCCTTTTTGGAACTGTAACCAGTAAAAATCAATCGTATTAAAATTCTGTTTCATTGCCCATTCTGAGTTACCTACTTCAATCACGATTAAACCGTCTTCAGTTAAATAATCAGCAGCTTGAGCCAACATTTTTCGAACTAAATCCAAACCATCTTGACCAGCAGCTAAAGCAAGTTCAGGTTCATGATGGAATTCATCCGGGAGATCTGCCATATCTTCGGCATCCACATACGGTGGATTTGAAACGATCAAATCATATTGATTTTCAGCTGGAATTTTGGCAAACAAATCTGACTCAAGCAAAGCCACCTGATATTGCTTATTGTGGTGCTCCGCATTAATAGAAGCCACTTCTAATGCTTCTTTAGAAATATCAGTTGCATCTACTTCTGAATCAGGGAATGCATATGCCAGCGCGATCGCAATACAACCTGAACCCGTACACATATCTAAGATACGCTGTGGTGTTTTTGGATTTGGGTTTTCAGGTAAATTATTCACGCCTGCACGTGTTTGTCCATTTTCATCTAAACAATAAGGTGCAAAACGGTTTTCGATCAATTCAGCAATCGGTGAACGAGGAATTAACACACGCTCATCAACATAGAATGGCTTACCAAAGAAATAAGCGAGGTTAAGTAAATAAGAGGTTGGAATTCTTTCATTTACACGACGTTCGAGTAAATTTAAAAACTCAGCTTTTTCACTTGGCAATAATTTTGAATCTAAAATTTCAGCATCCGCCTTCCATTCTAAAGAAAGCGTCTGTAACACCAAGGCAGAACTTTCTGCAAAATAATCTTCTGTACCTTGACCCAAATGTGCATCGTATTGACGTAAAGCTGTAACCCCAAAACGAATAAAATCACGAATTGTTGATAGGTTTTCAGCAGCTTCCTGTAAATGTTCAGGGCTAATAGTCGGTCGATCCACTTAAGGTTTCTCCAAGGTCATATTTTTAAACGCCTTATGATACCTTGTTTTGCATGACATTTATAATGCTTTACGACAATTTACTTAGCAATTATTTTATAGCGCAATAAAGCACTATAAACGATAGCTTTGTTTCTCTAAGATATTGGCTCTATTGACTGTTTGTTTAAGCGCACAATTGTAATACTTCATTTTATAATCATCTGAAACTGATTTATTCGACTCATCACACTGCTGTTCTCGAAGTTTAAGCCATTGTTTCTGATATTTCTTTTGAACTTTCTGTTGCTTATCTGTATACAGGTCCAGTGTCTGTTTAAATAATGATTTCAAACGATCATCTTGTTTACTCAACTCTGTTTTCATACAACTGGCAAGTGTTGCTGAGCTCGAACCTGCCGAATTCATACAGTTTAAATACTCTGAACTATAGCCGATCGCCTGTATTTGCATCGGCAATAATACAACTAAACTGATACCCCAATATTTTAAATACATCCAATTCCCTATCCCAAAATCATTATTTTAATTCAAAAACTCTTAATCCAAAGAACTAAGGCGCTAATTTTAAATAATCAGCTATGTAGAAGAGTGTAAAAGATTTGAAACTAAATACAATCATTGTAGATAAATTGTGGTTAAAAATTGATTTAAAGCAATCAACTTTGTTACACCATATCACTAATTTTTCAGATTTATTTTCAAGCTATTATTATATGTTTTAAAAAAATCGATCTTCATGGTTATAAAATATCAACTTATTTGTGGCTAAATTGCTGAGATTGAGCACTTAACTTGAAATTAGGTCATTTCACCTTTATATATACAATAAGTTTTTAAATATTTATGAATTTAGTTAATTTATGAGCTACAAACATAATAACCTCATGGCAATGCGTCAGTCATGGTGGGATGATGAATCCACTCCAAATGTCAAAATTGAAAAGCAATTTTTTCAACAAACCCTTACAGAACAAGGTGTTTATGAACCGGCTTCTCTAGATGATGTAAAATATTTTTTCTTTAGCTTGCCAAGCATAATCATTGTTAAAGGTTATGCACTGGGTTTTACCAATCAAAGTGTTAAGGATCTGATCATTAATTACATTGCTTCTAATAAGCAAGGTTTAATACTTCGGAAAGAGCTCAAAATCCAATTTAGAATGTAAATTTTAATATTGCTTAGGCTATTTTGATGAAATTAATTTAATTCCCCCATTCAGCGAATTGAACTGTTTAAATACAGTCATTCCATGTAATATTCCTTACAATTAGTCATCTTTTTATCTTTTCGAATCTCTTTTAAAGGATTTTATCTTCATGTCAGATCAGAACGAAAAGCTCAAACAGTTAAAAACCTCATCAATGGATCGTCGCTTATCAATCGCAAAAGCATCATTATTGGCAGGTACACGCTGGGCAGCTTCAAGTGCGAGTTCAATCTTTTCAAGTGAAGAAGAAAAAGAAAAAAAACGTAAACAAGCGATGAAGGAACAAGCCAATTACCTTGTTCAAGAAATTGGTAAGCTAAAAGGCTCAATTGTTAAAATCGGTCAAATGATGGCGCTTTATGGCGAGCATTTTTTACCTGAAGAAATTACTCAAGCATTAAACACCCTCAATAATCAAACAGTTGCCCTTGCATGGCCTGCGATTAAAGAGCAATTGGTCAGTCAATTGGGTTCAAAACTCAACGATCTCACCATTGATCATGAGCCGATTGGTACAGCTTCTCTGGCTCAGGTTCACCGCGCAACACGTAAGTCAGATGGATTAGAGTTGGTTCTTAAAATCCAATATCCAGGTGTAGCTGACGCCATAGACTCAGATATGAGCCTATTTCGAAATATGCTTAAATTGACACGTATGGTGCCACAAACCCGTGAGTTCGATCAGTGGTTTGATGAAGTTCGTGAAATGATGCATCGTGAAGTTGATTATAAAGTTGAAGCGGCAGCAACCCGTCGTTTTGGCCAGCGACTTAAAGAAGATCCACGTTATGGCGTGCCACAAATTATTGATGACTATTGTACCAATCAAGTCCTGTGCATGACCTTTGAACGTGGTGTCCCCATCAACAGCCCTGTCATGTTATCTTTACCGCAAGAGCGCCGAAATCTTTTAGGTGAAGCATCACTTGAAATCGCAGTCCGTGAATTGTTTGAGTGGGGCGAAATGCAAACCGATCCTAACTTTGGTAATTACCTTGTTCGCTTGGGTAATGGTGAAGATATAAAAGACAAAATTATTTTATTAGATTTTGGTGCAATACGTCAGTTTGATGATCAACTCCTTGGTGTTGCCTGTAATTTAATTAAAGCCGGTTATAACCACGACGCTGAAGCTATGGTTAAGGCAATGTCAGGCTATGAGTTCTTTGATGCCATGCCCCTAAGCATTAAACCCGATATGGCAAAAGTATTTTTATTGGCAACAGAAGCCTTTAGTACACCTTTAAATAATCCAGATTTACCCGCTGGCGTGATGGATCAACATAATCGTTATGACTGGAAAAAAAGCCAGTTGCATAGCCGTGTGATGCAACGTGCTTCAAAATCAATGGCTTCACGTTACTTCAGTATTCCACCAAAAGAATTTATGTTTATCAGTCGTAAATTTATTGGTGCTTATACATTTATGACGGTGATTGAAGCAAAGACTAATGTTCGTAAAATGATTGTACCTTTTGTTTAATCTTTTTAGTTTTCATACAAGTTAAAAGAGATTTTAAAAGTTTTTAAAATGTCACTTTTACCAATACCCAACAAATGTTGGGTATTTTTATTTTAAAATAATTTATAAAAATCAAAATATTAAAAACTTATAAACCCTTAACTCTACCATTCATCTATGGTCAATCAGTTTGTCAGCTTTGACATGGTTTTTTATATTTATGCATGTCAGGATTGATGTATACCGACACTAAAATACAGGGACTTCGGCATGACCAATATGGTAAATAAAGCTCAAGGTTTGGGTTTAAATCTAATTACAAAAATTGCAGGTAGTGATTTACTTGATCAGTTTAAATTGCGCAAATTTATTGAAAGATCTCTTTATCAAGGGTCTAAAGCAGGTTTTAAAACCTTAAGTGCTACACAAAAAGCCTTTAAATCAGATTCAAATGTAACCAAACAACGTTTACCCAACCAACAAAAGTCCCTATTTGATCTGAGCTTGACTGAAGAACAGCAAATGACTGTGGATGCCATGGATCAATTTGCTTCCGAAGTACTTTATCAATTGGCTCATCAAGCGGATCACGACGAAAAGTTTCCAGCTGAGCTTTGGCAACACAGTACCGATTTAGGTCTAAATTACTATGCACTGCCTGAAGCTTTAGGTGGTGTCGCATCTGAAAAAAATATTGTGAGTAATATTTTAATTGCTGAACGCTTAGCTAAAGGTGATTTTTCACTTGCTGCAGGTCTGCTCTCTACTTTTAGTGTCATCAATGCAATTACGCAATGGGGTTCTGAACAAGTTCAATCTGTTTATTTGCCAAATTTTGCCAATGATACCGATATTCAAGCCACTTTTGCAGTACAAGAAGCAACCCCTGCGTTTAATCCCTTACGCTTAAAAACTAAAGCAACTGCCAACAATGGACAATTCAGCATTACTGGAGAAAAAACTTTAGTGCTGTTGGGTGCAACAGCAGATTTATTCCTTGTTAGTGCAGACTTTAAGGGTCAAGCGGACGTTTTCGTTGTAAAGCGAGATCCAAGTATTACAGTGAAAAAATCACCGGCAATGGGTTTAAAAGCAACGGAAACGGTAAGCTTGAAATTTGACAATACCCCAGCCCAACGTTTGGGTGATGACGATTTTAATTACGCTGCATTTTTAGATTTAGGTAATTTAATGTGGTGTGCAATGGCTGTTGGTACTTGTGAAGCGGTTAAAGATTACAGCATCAAATATGCCAATGAACGTATTGCATTTGGTGAACCCATTTCACACCGTCAAAGTGTAGCATTTATGATCGCAGATATGGCGATTGAAATTGATGCAATGCGTATGCTGATTTTAAATGCTGCCAGTCTTGCAGAAGCAGGACAACCCTTCCATAGAGAAGCGTATTTAGCCCGTCTACTTTGTGCAGAAAAATCCATGAAAATTGGTACAGATGGTGTGCAAATTTTAGGTGGACATGGTTTTACTAAGGAACATCCAGCTGAGCGTTGGTACCGTGACTTACGTGCAACTGCCGTTCTACATTCTGGCTTACACGCTTAACTTAGAAGATAAAGGATAAAAATCATGAATTTACAAAATCCAAAAAAATTCCAAATGCTTTTAGATCAAGCACACGAAACTGCATTAAATGTTTTACGCCCAATTTCTCGTAAATACGACAAAGCGGAACATGCCTATCCAAAAGAACTCGATATGCTCGCATCGTTACTAGATGGCATGAACGATGGTGGCGATGGACTCAACGCTGGTGCTGCGATTAATAAACGTGGCGATACAGACAGTAATAATAAAAATGGCACAAATATGTCTACCGCATTGGGTGTGATTGAAATGTGTTATGGCGATACAGGCCTATTGCTGACCATGCCACGTCAAGGACTGGGAAATTCAGCCATTGCTGCCGTCGCCAATGATGAACAGCTTGAGCGTTTTAAAGGAACATGGGCTGCGATGGCCATCACTGAACCTGGTTGTGGTTCTGACTCTGCTGCGATTCGTACAACCGCAACCAAAGATGGTGATGATTACATTCTGAACGGTGAAAAAATATTTGTCACCTCTGGGGAACGTGCTGACTCAGTCGTGGTTTGGGCAACTTTGGATAAGAAATTGGGGCGTGCTGCGATTAAATCTTTTGTAGTACCAAAAGGCACACCTGGTATGAAGGTAGAACGTCTTGAACATAAACTAGGTATTAAAGCATCCGATACAGCAGCAATTAGTTTTATTGACTGTCGTGTACCTGGAGTCAACTTACTCGGTAATGCAGAAATTGATGTAGCCAAAGGTTTTGCGGGTGTGATGGAAACTTTTGATAATACCCGCCCACTAGTTGCAGCTATGGCAGTAGGCTGTGCCAAAGCTTCTCTAGAGCGCATCAAAGAAATCTTTAAAGATGAGCTAGATCCCGACTATGCAACCCCATATTTGCAAACCTCAAATTTGGCTGCGCAAATCTATCGGATGGAGGCAGAATGGGAAGCTGCACGTTTACTCACCATAAAAGCCACATGGATGGCGGATAATAAAAAACCCAACTCTCGTGAAGCTTCTATCGCCAAAGCAAAAGCTGGGCGTATTTGCAATGAAATCACTTTAAAATGTGTAGAGCTGGCTGCTAGTATGGGTTATAACGAAGATGAATTATTAGAAAAATGGGCGCGTGATTCAAAAATTCTAGATATTTTTGAGGGAACGCAACAGATTCAACAGCTGATTATTGCCCGTCGAGAATTGGGTAAATCTTCAAGTGAATTAAAATAGCCTAGTAGCAAAACTTGTAAATTTACTTAGGGTTTGTTGGCATTTCATAACTAGACAAATTGTCAACAGACCCTATACAACTATTCAAGTGGTAAAGTTTTGATCAGTTGAATTTTTAACTGATCACAAAAGGTAGAATTTTTGTTATAAAAATTCTACCTTTTTTATTTTCATTTACTTATGTACCAAATTAGAACGATACAAATACAAGACAATCCATCGATCGCACAAGTCATTCGTGAAGTATCTAAAGAATTTGGCTTAGCCCCTGAATCAGGCTTCGCAGTGGCCGATCCGATTTTAGATGATTTATATCAGGTATACGCTCAACCTAATGCTCAATACTGGGTCATTGAGGATATAAATGGTCGAGTTGTTGGCGGTGGAGGACTTTCACCATTACAAGGAGATGCAAGCATATTAGAGATTCAAAAGATGTATTTTTTGCCTGAACTTCGTGGTTTAGGCTTTGCCAAACTAATTCTTGAAAAGTGTTTCGAATTTGCACAACAACAAGGCTTTCAATCCTGTTATTTAGAAACTACACAAGATTTATGGCAAGCCATTAAACTCTATGAAAAGTTAGGCTTTAAGCATTTATCGGAACCTAAAGGTAATACTGGTCATAGCCATGTTTGTGAAGTTTGGATGCTTAAAACATTGCTTTAACGCGTCTTGAGCTTGCTCAATTCACTTTGGTCGTATTTTCATTACTTTCAGGACATTAGACAATGTTATTATGATCTGAATCATTCTATATTTTGATTGATATTTCAATACGACTTAAAAAAATGATGACTGGCAAAAACAGTCATTGAAATTGCTTAATGGTGACTTACAATGAAAGAGTTTAGATAATTTAATTTTTATGCGTAGAACATCATTATTTATGAGTATTGTGTGAAATTAAGGGAATGTATAAACAATGTTGTACTTGGAAGATTTAAATATAGGCGATCGTTTTAAAAGTCGTGAGTACGAAATGACTTTGGATGAGGTTTTAGAGTTTGCGCATAAGTATGATCCGCAAATTTTCCATACTGATGCTGAAAAAGCCAAAGATCACCCGATTTTTAAAGGACTTGCTGCAAGTGGATGGCATACGTCTGCAGTCACCATGCGTCTTTGGACAGAATGCTTCCCTGTTGCTTATGGCTTAATTGGTTCAGAATCAAGTTTAAGATGGCCAAAACCCACACGTGTGGGCGATAAAATACATGTTGATGTCGAAGTTGTGGCTATCCTGCCGTCTAAAACCAAAAATGATCGCGCAATTGTGACCTATGTAACACAAGCAAAAAATCAAGATGATGATGTATTGTTGATTTCAACCACTAAAATTGTGGTCTTTAAACGCAATTTTGATGCACATTAATCCTAAATTTGTCTTACAATATTTAAGGGTTTTTCCATATCATGACAATATGATTAAACAAGTAAAAACAATGTTCAGAGCAATGGAAAGCACATGAAAACAGTCTCAGCTCGCCAAGATCAGGGAATTCCTGGTGTTTATGGACTATTATTATTAGATATTGTTTCTCGTTGGGGATATAGCGCAGAAACACTTTTCGCACCCTTTAATTTTACCAGTGAACAGTTAGCAGATCCTGAGTGTCGGATTCCAACACCGCTTGCCAATGAATTGATTAAACACGCATTAAAACTTACCGGTGAAAGTACCTTAGGCTTTCATCTCGGTACACAAATGCGTATTTCCATTCACGGCTTTATTGGTTATGCGATCATGACAGCACACGATATTACCGATGCGCTTGTTTTAGCCAACCGTTTTATCCAGTTGCGTATGCCTTTTCTACAATTGTATTTCTCGACTTTTGGTGAAAAAGCCACACTTCAATTGCAATGTGATATCGAAATCGAACCTTTGCGCACAGAAATTGTGATGGGGCTAACCTTTGGTATCATGACCATGGCAAAAGCCTTAACCGGCATTGATTATTTGCATGGCGATATCGATTTTGATTTTCCCAAACCTGATGGTTTTGACAAATACATCGAGAAACTGGCAAAGCAATACAATATGCGTTTTGAACAGCCACATCTCATTGCAAGTTTTGACAAATCCTACTTGGGCTTAAAAATGGTCAATGCTGACCCGATTGCCAGTCAAATTGCGATTAATCAATGTGAAGCAGAACTTTCAGCTTTGGGTGAAAGACGTCGTTTGGCGATGCGTGTACGTGATATCTTGACCCATTCGGAACAGCATTATTTAAGTATTGAAAATGTCGCAGATCGTCTGCATATGTCAGACCGTACATTAAAGCGTCAGTTGGCTGCCGAAGGTACTTCTTTCTCTACACTGGTAGATGAAGTACGTTATCGCCATGCCACATCGTTACTTTCCCGTACTGACTATACACTGGAACAAATTGCAGATGAACTCGGTTATAGTGATGTTGCAAACTTTAGTCGTGCATTTAAACGCTGGAGTGGTCGTAGCCCAAGTAGTTGGTGCAAAGACCCATACTTATAATGTGATTTATCACGATTATTTGTTTCGATGAATAAGTTTATCAGTATCTCTGCTTTCTGTTTTGATTAAAAAACCTGTATAACTCGTGCCAAAAATAAATTGATTAATGGAGTCATTATGAATCATCCTTCAAATTTGAAATATGCAGCTACACATGAATGGGTAAAAATTGAAGGTGATCTTGTGATTACTGGTATTTCTGACCATGCTCAAGATGCTTTAGGCGACTTAGTCTACGTTGAAGCGCCTGAAGTGGGTAGCCATGTGGTTGCTGGTGCTCAAGCTGGTGTAGTTGAATCCGTTAAAACAGCATCTGATATTCATGCGCCTGTTTCTGGTGAAGTTGTAGAAGTGAATACTGCCCTCGAAGATGATCCTGATTTTGTAAATGACGACCCGTATGGCAAGGGTTGGATTTATAAAATTAAACCAGACAATATTGCAGATGTTGAAAAGTTACTCAGCAATAGCGAATATGAAGCTGGTCTTTAATTTTTAAAATACTAATGCTTAAAAATAATGTTTAAACACAAAAAGATCAGATGAGTCTGATCTTTTTTGTTTTTGTCGTTAAATAAAGTATATAAAGGCATTTAATTAAGCCATCAGCAACAACTCCTGTTTCGAAAGCTGCTCTGCAACATCCAACAGCAATTGCTCCGTCTTATTCCACCCCAAACAACCGTCTGTAATAGATTGACCATAAGTCATATCACAAGAGATTTTTTGATTACCATCTACCAAATGACTTTCTAACATTACACCACGTACCTTGGTCACATGTCTTTCTTCAATGATTTGCTGTAAAACCAACGGTTGCTTTAAAGGATCTTTACTGCTGTTACCATGACTACAATCAATCACCAATGCTGGTAATTTCCCTTGATGCTGCTGGCGGATCTGTTGGATCGATTCTGCATCATAGTTTGTGCCTTTATTTGAACCACGTAAAATGATGTGTGCTAAAGGATTACCATGACTATGTACAAGACAAGGCAATCCCTTTTGGCCCATGGCTAGAAACTGATGAGGATGACTTGCAGATTGGATTGCATCTAAAGCAATTTGAATCGAGCCATCTGTCCCATTTTTAAAGCCAATACTAAAAGGCATATGACTTGAAATTTCACGATGAATTTGTGATTCGCTGGTACGTGCACCAATAGCCCCCCAAGCCAATAAATCATCAAAATATGCAGTTGCCATAGGGCTTAGAATTTCACTGGCGATCGGCAAACCTTTTTCAATAATTTGTAAATACAATTGGCGTGATTTTTCTAAACCCAATTGCATATCAGCAGATCCATCTAAATTTGGATCGTATAAAAACCCTTTCCAACCCACTGTTGTACGTGGCTTTTCAATATATGCACGCATCACTAGAAAGATTTGATCTGACACTTTTTCTTGTAATTGTATTAAGCGATCTGCGTATTCCAATGCGGATTTTTCATCATGAATAGAACATGGGCCTGTAATCACCAATAAACGGTCATCTGTACCATCGAGAATATTTTCAATTGTTTGGCGTTGCTCAGTGATTTGTAAAGCGAGCTTATGTTTTAATGCAAATTTTTCTTTTAACTCATAAGGTAAACTGAGTTGAGTTTCTATGGTTTGATTTTGTTGTAAAGCAATATTTAGTGCATTCATGATGTATTCCTTTGGACTCTATAAAGTCCGAACTTTTATTTGAGCGTATGGGATCTATTCAAATGGGCGATCAGGTTTTTCACTTGACCAAAGTAAGTCCAATAAAAGTTGCTAAAGTATACGTAGTTAAATTTCATCATGACATTCTCCAAAATCTTTACACTTAATTGATTCAAAATATTTTTAACATTCAGATATAAAAAAACCTGATCGGTGTTGCCGATCAGGTATTAACTTTGATGGGCAACCAATTCATTGCCCGAACGACTTCAGGCAATTATCTAAAGAATTGCCAGAAATAATAAGAAGTAGCGATTACAGGTTGCTTTTTCATCTTTATGTCGTTCATAAAAATCTATATTGAATTTACAATACCTGTAGTCTGTAGACTTTTCAAGCCCTTTTTTAAAGTTTTTCTATATTTTATGTATGGAATACAAATGATTGAGTTAAGACACAATTTAACCTAATCATTGGTGATAATCCAAAGCCCATCACTTCAACATTTCTTGTACTTGTTTAGCACAAATCGCTTGGCTAAATAAGAAACCTTGGCCAAATTTACAGCCCATGGCTCTTAAATTTTCAAGCTGCTGAATTGTTTCAATCCCTTCTGCAATAATATCTAAAGAAAGGATTGGACCTAATTTTGCAATACCTTCCACAATTGCTTTAATCGACTTTTCTTCATGCATACGACTCACAAAATTATAGTCAATTTTTAAACTATCTACAGGGTAATCTCGGATATGTGTCATCGATGAATGCCCTGTTCCAAAATCATCTAAGGCAATTCGAACGCCTTCTTGTTTAAGTTTTTTCAACGCTCTGATGACATATTCATAGCCACGGTCTGCCAAAACATGTTCAGTAATTTCAATTTCAACAAGATGGTGTGGAATTGCATACTGGGTTAAGCGCTTCAATAAAATCTCGGCATAATTATCCCGCATAAACTCTACAGGCGAAGCATTGATTGAAACAGGCAACACTTTAAAGCCTTGTTTGATCCAATGGGAAATATCTGTAAATATTTTATCATGCATTGTTTCACTGATTTTGGTTGCTAATTCAAAATCATTAAATGCTTCAGCAACTGTCGCTGGTAAATAAACATTTCCCTTTGGATCGCGCCATCTCAATAGTGCTTCGAAACCAATAATTGAGCAATCATCAAGTTTCACTTTAGGTTGATAAAATGGTTCAACTTGATTATTACGGATAATTTGACGTGCTGTGATTAATTGTTTCGCCTTGCCTTGAGCAATTTCAAACATGTCTACACCAAACATACGAATACCACCACGACCTTGTTCTTTAAGATCATTTAAAGCAGCATCTGCACATTTCAATAAACCTGAACCATCTTTGGCATACTGCGGAAAAATTGAACCGCCAATACTCATTCCGCCATTGAGCAATTTACCACTATAAGTAATAGGTGCGTCCAATTGTTTCAATAATTTTTGGGAAACAGCCTCAATCTGCTCATGACTTTCCACATGGTCAATCACTACTGCAAATTCATCACCATCTAGTCTTGAGATATATGCATTGTCATCTAAACAATGTGCGAGACGCTTCGACAAGACTTTAAGTAAATGATCACCAGCAGAATGCCCTAAAGTATCGTTGATATACTTAAAATGGTCTAAATCAATTAGTAATAATCCAATTTTACTTCGATTCTCTCGGGCTTTAGTAATAGAGGATTTTAACTTTCTTTTAAATGCACGACGATTCATCAGACTCGTCATTTCATCAAATTCACAAATAACTCTTAATTTTTCTTCAGCAATACGTTGTTTCGTTATATCCCGTGAAACACATAAAATGCTAGTAGTTTGACCATTTTCATTGATAACAGGGGTTAAAATATTGTCCCAATACATGGTTAAGTTGCCGAACACACTTTTACCAGCAAATCTAGAATTCTTGCCTTTTACAGCTTCTTTAATGGCTTTTTTGCCTTGTTCACGCACTTCGGGTGGTAATAGTGCAAGCCATTCCATACCAAAATTTTTTACTTTTTCTTGCCCTAGTAAGGCAATACAACCAGATTTATTCATCTGTGAAACATAACCATCTGGTGTGATAATTTTAATACAGTCGACACTTACATCAAGCATATCGGTATTGGCTTTTAATGACTCATTGGTTTCACGTAATAGCATTACACGATCATGAATATTGGTACAGGTTATAGTCCAATCAAAAAATTGTTGTTTATAAACTGTACTTTGTGCAATCAACGAAAACCATTGATATTCGCCATTCACATGGCGGATACGGCATTCTTTTTCAAAACGTTGTCCAGTTTTTTGCGCTGATATCCAAATATTGTAGATATGCTCTGCATCATCTGGATGTAAGCATTTAATCCAATCTGAATCACAAATATGATGAGTATCTACACCAATAAATTCTTTTAATGGTGTATTACAATATCCAATCCCTAACTTTGTCACCCAGATAAGGTGGGGTATCAAATCCAAAGCTTTTTTGACTTCATTCAAAATTTGCGCAGATCGAGGACTTATAGACTTTGGAAACGAATCCACCTGATTCAAACTCGAATGCAAAGGTAAATAAATGCCTGCCATAAATTAATCCTATCTATCAACGCAAAATTAAGATAAACCATCGTTCAAACTTATATGTATTTAAAATAACCACAGATTCATATATCACTTAAGCGTCGAGTCATTATTTTTTTCAAATAGTCATGTGACACAAATCACACTTTAAGTAATAAGTTTAAATTGTATACAATAAAGCTTATAAAATCTATTCTTTTAAGTTTTTAAGTATGTTTCAAATTTATGACAAATCCTTATTTATTTAAATTATCCTTAAATATCAAATTGATAAATAAATTTTATCTTTTGTAATAACAGTAATCCCGCTCTCTCTTTTGATTTTTCTAGAGAAACTTAATTCCATCATTGAGTTCTGCCCTTATTCCTAATAATCTTAACAATATGCATAATCAAATCAATCATTGCGCAATTTTCAAGCATATTAAAGAAGATTATTTTAAAAAATTAAATAAACAATCATGATTATTAAATCTAAAAATTATTGAATAAAAATTCAAATCATTATCATTTAATAAATACATTTTAATTTAAGCAATTTACCTAAAATAATTTAAAGGTAATTTTAAATAACGAACACCATTCTTTTCAGGCTCAGGAAATTGACCTGCATTCATATTAATTTGAATAGCTGGAAGGATTAGTTTCGGCATAGACAATGTAGCATCACGTTGTTCCCGCATAGCAATAAATGCTTGTTTAGTGACTCCTGTATGGATATGGATGTTTTCTTCACGTTGGGTCTTTATGTTTGTTTGACAATGAAAATCTTGGCGTGATTCTGACAGGTAATCATGGCATAAATACAACCGAGTATACTCGGGTAAGTTAAAAATTTTCATTACAGAATCATAAAGTTGTGCAGCACTGCCCTTTGGAAAATCACAACGCGCTGTGCCATAATCAGGCATAAACAAAGTATCACCAACAAAGGCTGCATCACCAATCACATAGGTCAAACAAGCTGGGGTATGACCAGGCGTAGGGAGATTATATGCCTCTAACTTGCCAATCTTAAAAATCTCATGATCTTTAAATAAATAATCAAAGGAATGCTGTGCTTTTAAAGCTTCATAATCAAGATGATAAATTTGACTAAAAATATCTTGAACAGTCACAATTTTTTCACTCATGGCGATTTGACCACCTAACTGTGCTTTTAAGTATTGCGAAGCTGTTAAATGATCTGCATGTACATGTGTTTCAAGAATCCACTGCACTGTAAGATGATGTTTTTGAATATACTCAATAATATGGTCTGCATGTGTTGTCGATGTTGTTGCTGATGCCGCATCATAATCCAATACACTGTCAATAATGGCACAGTATTGAGTTGCAGGATCAACCACCACATAACTAAAGGTATTACTGGCTTCATCAAAAAAATCTTGTACAAATGGATTCATAAAAAATTATGCTCCTGTCACTTTGCGATGAATCAACACGCCAAACAGCATGGCAACAATAAAATATAGGGCTTGATAATAACCTAAACCAATCAATGTAAATGCTGGTGCTGGACAAATTCCAGCAATTCCCCAACCTATACCAAAAATGAAAGCGCCTGCAACTAACTTTGTATCGAGTCGGGTATTTTTTGGTAATTCGATCACTTCATTAAACACAGTCACTGGTTTTCGTATCGCTTTTTGAAAAGGAATAAATGCGACTACAATTGCGCCGATCATCACAAAAGCCAGACTTGGATCCCACTGCCCGAATATATCTAAGAAACCGATGACTTTGGCTGGATTCGACATACCCGAAAGCATTAAACCTACAGAAAATAGCCCGCCAAAGATAAATGCAAAGATATTTTTCATGATTAAGCTCCAATCACATGGCGCATCACATACACAGTGATAAATCCAGCCAGCATAAAGGTACAGGTTGCGACAATTGAGCGTTTAGACAAACGACTTATCCCACAAATTCCATGACCACTGGTGCAGCCTGAGCCTAATCTTGTGCCAAAGCCAACCAATAGACCAGCGATGACAAGCAAAATTGGGCTTGTCGTTAGCATCACAATTTCAGGATTAAAAATCTGTCCATAGATAAATGGTGTGATAAATAATCCCAACAAAAACCACAAAGCAGGGGTTTTAAAAATCGTGTGTGTATTGAGGACTCGTGCGATTAGACCACTTACCCCTGCTACACGACCATTTACAAATAGGTAGCCAACCACAGCAAATCCGAGCAGAAGACCACCCCAAAAGGCCAATATGAAATCATGCATTGCTTTAAACCCATACAATATACGTTTTTATAATATATAATTATTTAAATTAATCAACTTCATCATTCAGATAAATATATGTAGAAATATGCAAATAAAAGGCATAACTGCAAATACAATCCCTATATGCTCTACCAAAGAGTTGCACAGCATTTTTTTAGTTTTGATTTAAAAATATGAATAATTTTATTTACGTTTATTTTTAAAAATCAATATTTTATGATTTATTTTAATTTTTAATACTTTCCCAATAGACTTATTTTATAAGACCTTTTTTAAGCAATGCATCAACATAAAATCCCTCTTATCCTTGCCTTCTCAAAAACTAAGAAAGAACTTTCAATACCAATATACTTCACTCAGCAGGATTATTTTTAGGTTATGAAAGAGATATAATCATCAGATTAATTAAACTCACTCAATACTTTGTCTACAAACCATTTAGGGAAATACTCTACAACAGGATTTAGTTTTAGCACTTCACCCTTTTCTATCTCTGCAATAAAAGCTGCTTTTTCACCGTGACTTGAATTATCAAAAATATATGCACGATCTGAGGCTTCAATTGCCAACATCAATAAATCTAAACTACGGTAATAGCGCTCACAGATTTTCTGCACTGGTACAGCATGACCACCTGTAGCAACCCTATATTGCACACGTCCAATATTAATTTTTGGGTCAACGGTTGCCACATAGTACAGATATGTTTTAAAGCCTTGTTTCTGGGCTTCACGTAGAAACTCAACTTTGCTGATATGCGACATCACAGTTTCAAAAGTGAAACTCATTTTTAACCTTAAAAATTCCATCCGAATAAAATCGATAATGCGTGCGCAAAGATAGGAGTCGATTTCATCTCGGTTAAATATAATGAGTCCATCCACAATTTGTGGTTTTGAGGTTAATAGCGGCACGACTTGGTCATTTTTTTTACGTTTTTTTTGTTTTAAAAATTTCAGTAACGCTGCGCTAGATAAATCATGATGATAATCATCTAAGCACAAACTTTGAGTCGCAGATAATTGTTTTTCAAGCTCATCTGCATTTAAATATGCCCCAATCTGATGGGGCGCTAAATAGTCTTTAATTGTGCTTTTACCTGATCCGTTTGGACCAGCAAACATTCTTATTCTCGGCTGTCGCATATAAAGTTATGCCATCACCTCTTGTTTCTTTTTACGTTTTAACACACTGTGTTTAAGCTTGGGAACCACATAGGCAGAAGATAAATCTTCAACAACTTTGACTTCACCATTGCTTTGTTGGACCAGCTGTTGATCTTTTACATAAGTGATTGTAGCGTTTGACTGACTTGCATGATTAAATGCCGCACTAAACGCATCGATAGCAAGCACTGGAATCGTTGCCTCCTCACGTAATGTCGTCTTCATTGCTGTAAATGTCGTCATGTCATATATCCTCAGCATAAACTTTAGCTGTAGTTACATCTTAACATATCACTTATTTTTGTCTATTTATTCATCATTGAACACAGAAAATCTATTTCCGTAGAAGATTAAAATACAATGTGAAGATATATTCACAAAATTGATTTAGAAATTCATCAAAAAACATATGCTAAAAGCCATACGACAACTTCCGACACAGTTATAATGTGCTAAATAACGGATAGAACCTGCCTATGTCTAGTGATCTTGAAATTGATGTAATGCGTGAATCAGCGTCTTCAGTGGTAACTATTTTAAAATCTTTAGCCAATACAGATCGCTTATTAATTTTATGCCATCTTGCTCAAGAAGAGTTAAATGTTTCACAAATAGAAGAAAAAACTCAGATCAACCAACCCACCCTTTCTCAACAATTGATGATGTTGCGTAAAAGTGATGTTGTTTCGACGCGCCGTGATGGAAAGCAAATTTATTATTCTATTAAAGATCAGAAAATGACGGTGGTATTGTCGACATTATATGATTTATATTGTCCACAAATTTAGCTTTTCTTTTAACATTAGATAAATTTAAAATGAAACAATACTTTATATACAAAAATTAGTTGTCACTATTTTTCTTAGCATTTTTTATGCATAATATATATGAAAATATGCTAATGAAATTCAAATGGCTGATCCTAAAGTTCAACTCAGTAAAATACTTCCTGTCTGGCAATGGCTCCAAGACTATAATGTTCCTAAATTTAGAGCCGATCTTCTTGCTGCTTTAATCATCATTGCAATGCTTGTACCACAAGGCATGGCTTATGCTATGGTCGCAGGCTTACCCCCTGTGACAGGCTTATACGCCAGTATTTTACCCATGATCATCTATGCCATTGTTGGCGGTAGCCCAACATTGTCTATTGGTCCTGTAGCACTGATTTCTATGATGACCTTTGCAACACTTGAACCCTTATATGAGGTAGGCTCACCAGTCTATATTCAAGCTGCATGTTTATTGGCACTTCTTGTCGGTATACTTTCAACTTTACTTGGCATTTTCAGATTCGGATTTTTAATTCGTTTAATCAGTCATCCTGTCATTAAAAGTTTTATCATCGCCTCCGCAGTGCTGATCGCACTTAGTCAAGTTAAGTTTATACTTGATATACCTTTAAAATCAGGCAATGTTATTGAGTTTATCCAAAGTATTTGGCAATACATTAACTTTACTAGTATTGAAACTTTGATTTTTGGGGTTTGCTCCATACTCTTTTTGCTTTACATGCCTGTTTTCTTTAAATCAAAGTTATGCAAATCATTTTCAAATTATCTTCAATTCTGGGTTAAAGCACTGCCCTTGGTTCTGGTGTTTATTTCGATTGCGTTAATACATTTCCTGCATATAGACCAATTTGGTATCAAAACTGTGGGTGAGATTCCTTCGGGATTTCCACCAATTGCCATGCCTTACTGGCGCTGGGATTTGGTGATCCAGCTTTTACCTGGTGCAGCCATGATTACCATGGTGAGTTTTGTCGAATCTATTTCTATTGCACAGACCACAGCATTTCAGCAACGTAGTGAGCTTAATAGTAATCAAGAGCTGATTGCACTGGGTTTAGCCAACTTTAGTGCAGGTGTCACATCAGCATTTCCTGTGACTGGCAGTTTATCACGTACAGTGGTCAATGCTGATGCAGGCGCAAAAACGCCTATGGCTGGCGTTATATCATCAATTTTTATCGTAATTGTGAGCTTGTATTTTACTGGGTTATTTAAAGAGCTTCCTTTGGCTATTCTTGCTGTCACCATTATAGTATCAATTTGGAAGTTAGTTGATTTTAAACCTTTTGTCGAAACATGGCATTATTCCAAAGCGGATGGAATTGCCATGTGGGTCACATTCTTTGGGGTATTGTGTATCGATATATCAACAGGTTTGATTATTGGTATTATTTCTACATTTTTATTGCTGTTATGGCGTATTAGCCGTCCGCATATTGCCGTCATTGGCTTAGTTGAAGGCACGCAACATTTCCGTAATATTTCAAGACATGATGTTTTAACAAGTACCAATATTGTGTCTATTCGTATAGATGAAAATCTAAGTTTTTTAAATGCCAATACCTTAAAAGAATTTATCATTTTAGAAGTCAGTAAACATCCAGAACTACATCATGTAGTGATCAATTGCTCAAGTATTAGTAATATTGATGCAAGTGCTTTAGAAACTTTGGAAGAAATCAACAGTGATTTAAATAAATTAAAAATCCAAATGCATCTCACAGAAGTCAAAGGCCCAGTCATGGATCGTTTAAAACAGTCCAATTTAATTAAACAGCTCAGTGGAAATATTTATTTAACGCATTACCAAGCCATGCATAAATTGGATGCTCAAACTTTTAGTTAAATAATCGTTTAAATTATCAACATTTTTTATTATGATTGCTGAAAAAGCTATATATTTTTTAATATCTTAATTTTTATGGCGAAATTGTATTATTTAAGTTTTCGCTTTTAGGTATAGAATACGCGGCTTGTTCATCGATTTTAGACCAGTTTAGGCATAAAGGTTCAACATGTTTGCTGCCCTAGCACGTTTAAGTTTAGTTACTCGTATTCTTATTGCCATTATTCTTGGTTTTATAGTTGCGTATCTATTCCCCAATTCAGCCCAATATTTCATTATTTTAGGCGAGCTTTTTATTAAAGCATTAAAATCCATTGCCCCAATTCTTGTATTTGTCTTGGTTCTCTCGTCTATCGCTAACTTTAAAGTTGGCGAAGGCGCAAGCAACTTAAAACCAATCCTTGGATTATATGCAATTGGAATGTTACTGGCTGCTATTAGTGCAATTACGATAAGCACAATATTTCCAAGTACTTTAATTTTTGCCCACGCAAGTGAAGTTACTTTACAACCACCAGGTAGCGTAGCAGAAGTATTAAAAAATTTACTCCTCAGTTTTATTACCAATCCAATAACAGCTTTACATGAAGCCAATTTCATTGGGATTTTAGCTTGGGCGGTAGGCTTAGGTGCAGCACTGCGTCACGGTTCGGAAACGACTCAACAAGTGATTACAGATGTTGCAGATGCAATTAACGCTATCATTCGTGTCGTGATTGCTTTTGCTCCAGTGGGGATCTTTGGTTTAGTTGTTGCGACATTTGCGCAAGCAGGTTTAGAAACCTTAAAAAACTACGCGCACTTAATTGCTGTTCTTATTGGTACCATGCTTTTTGTTGCACTGATCATCAATCCATTAATTGTTGGTTTTGTGATGCGTAAAAACCCATACCCATTGGTTTTAAAATGCTTAAGAGAAAGTGGAATCACCGCATTCTTTACTCGTAGTTCTGCTGCCAATATTCCTGTAAACCTTGATTTAGCAAAACGATTAGGGGTAAATGATACCACTGCAAACGTTGCAATCCCTCTAGGTGCAACCATTAACATGGCTGGCGCTGCTGTAACAATTACTGTACTTACTCTAGCTGCGGTGCATACGCTTGGTATTCAGGTTGATATCGTCACTATGGTGATCTTATCTGTAGTCTCTGTGGTAACAGCTTGTGGTGCTTCCGGTGTTGCTGGTGGTTCTTTGTTGTTAATTCCTGTCGCTTGTGGTTTATTTGGTATTCCTTCAGAAATTTCAATGCAAGTGATTGCAATTGGTATGGTGATTAGTGTGCTTCAAGACTCAACAGAAACAGCATTGAACTCCTCGACTGATGTATTATTTACAGCGGCAGTCGATCTTTCTAAAAAGTAATATACAGCGTATATGAACAAAAAGAAGGAATTATGCCTCTACAGTATTTGCCCGTTTGGATTCAACTTGGTGCGTTTATGCTTGCGGTCAATGCAGGCATAATTAACGTACTTGGTTTAATTACCGTTCTACATCAATCTATTTCTCATATGACGGGCAATGCCAGTTTATTTGCGCAAGCACTTATTCATCAACAATATGAATATGTGCTTTACTTATTTATGGTGATTGTCAGTTACGTCATTGGTTCAAGTTATAGTGGCTTTATTTTAGGAAATAGCAATTTTAAACTCGAACGGAGATATGGTATTCCACTTAGTCTTGTGGGTGTGTTTATTCTCCTTTGCTGGTTATTTATTCCTTTTTATCCAAAATATGCTTTGCTTTGGGCGAGTACAGCAATGGGAATGCAAAATGCTATGGTCAGTCACTATAAAGGTACGATCATCCGCACTACACACCTTTCAGGGGTTTTAACGGATCTTGGTTTGGCTTTAGGTTATTTTTTTAGAGGTCTTGGCATTGAAAAACGCCGTGTGACACTACATCTACTGATTCTTTTCGGATTTATTCTGGGTGGACTGATTGCCAGTATCGTACATCCTTATTTACAATTAAATTCATTCCTTATCCCTGCTGGATTAAGTTTAATACTCAGCTTAACGTATTGGTTTATTTATTTTCGGCATGGTTCGAAACACATTTAATGGTTGGTTATTGTTATGGTCAAAAACGCGTTACAAGCACAGTTACTCAAAGCTGGCTTAGTAGATAATAAAAAAGCAAAGAAATTATCAAAGCAGGCACAGCATGAGCAACGTACAGGTCAGAGCAATGAAGCTGAGCTTAAAGCTAAAATTGAACAAGACAAGCAAGAAAAAATCAGTAAAGATCAAGCGTTGAATCAAGAGAAACAACGCGTTTTAGATGAAAAAGCCTTAAAAGCTTCAATTATCCAAATGATAGCTCAACATAAAATCAAAGATACAGATGGCGATGCGGTCTATCAATTTATTGATGGTTCAATTAAAAAAATCTATATTAATCAGCAAATTTATAATGCTTTAGTTTCAGGCAGTTTGGTGATCGCACATGATAATAATGATGCGTATGCAATTTTACCCAAAGCTTTGGGTGAACGTATCAATGAAAAAATGACTGGTTTTATTATTGTCAACAATTCTGAGAAGAATGAACAAGTGACAGATGAGGAAGATCCTTATGCTGCTTATGTTATTCCAGATGATTTGATGTGGTAATCCCCTGTTATATTTTTAGAAATTTCATCAGCCTAATGCTTCAATCATTAGGCTTTTTTTGATTTATAGTCAAACCATTTAATTATTCATAAAATTAATTTTCATCAAGTCATTAATCAAAAATGAAGCTGAGGTTTTTATGTGAACTTTTAGAAACGATTGGTAATCAATTCGTTTTTTATACTTTTAAATCATAGATGCTTGTCCTAACGTGGGGCGACATGGATATCGCCGTTGGGCGGGGGTAAAGTACGTATCCCTCGCCCAACATGAGCAAAAACAAAGTACTGCTTTGTTTGCAGCGCAAGGTTTGGCAATCCCCACGAAAAGTGAGGCATCGCCTACGCAACGGTATTTAAACTTTGAATGTAAGATGTGGCATTGCAATGCTTTTATATCCAAGCAATTGATTTAACTAAAACTATTTCTAAGAGAAAGTATATTCTTGTATCTGAGTTTTTTGACAGGTTGGCTATAAATAAAACAGTTTAAGTATTAAATTTATTTTTTATCCATGCACTTTTCCTCAAAATTTCTACATAATTGTGCGCTAATCTTACGCGAAATTACATAAATGGAACGATGCAACATTCACCGTAGAAAACTTTACTGGGGTACATTGAGTACTTTAAGCCTTACAATATGCGCTATCACCTCTGCAAGCCTTGCAAATGATGAAACGACATCTACAAATAAAACTACTGAAACGACTCAACATCAAGAAACTGAATCACCTCAACAATTAAAAACCTTAGTTTTTGCAGCGGAACAAACACCTGCTAAAGATCCTGATATCAGTGCGGTAGCTAAAACCATTGTGACACGTGAAGAAATGCTACAATTTGGCGATCAATCGGTCAATGATGCTTTAAGACGTGCAGCAGGTTTTCAAATGCCAACATTTGGACAAGGACCGCGTGGATCAAGCGGTTCAGGCAGCATGCGTTTTCGTGGTGGTGGCGCACCAGTATTTTTGATTAATGGGGAAGCTGTGCAAGGTGGACCACGCGGTGGTATATCTATTGTTGACTCGATTACGCCTGAAATGATTGAACAAATTGAAATCACCAAACAACCTAGTGTAGCTCAAGCCTCAGTTGCCTCATCCGCAGTGATCAATATCATTTTAAAAGAACCCTTAGACAATGCTCGAATCAGTGGCAATGTTAAATTAGGATATGGCATCACCCAATCCGATCAAAAAGAAGAACAACGTAAAAATATCAGTGTCCAAGCAGATGGGCGTGATGGTGCATGGATTTATAGTGTTTCATCCAATCAAATGTGGAATGACAGTAAAACAAGCACAGAAATTGAAAATATAAATGGTACACGCCAACAAATACGCAGTACCAATCGTACTAATACCATGTTTGCACCACGTATTGAATATCAAATTGATGATCAACGAAAACTGGTTTCAGAAATTTTTTATCGTAAGAATGAAAGTGATGGCTCTAGCAGTAATCAAGTTCAAAATGATAAAAATGACAGTATTCGTTTAAACACCCGTTATGAGCGTAAAGATAAAGGTGACTCAGACAAAGTCCGCTTGTCTATTGAAAAACAAAATGAAACTGAATCCACTCGTTCCAATCAATACAGTTCTTATATTGATGAAACTGTGAATGAATACGGTTTAGCTTATGATGGGGTACGCAAGTTTGATGAAAGTAAACAAGTAAAATTTGGACTTGATGCGCGTGACAATGAGCTAGCAAGCAATATTGCTGATACATTAGATGAGCAACGTTATGCACTTTATTTGGAAGGCAGTTTAAAATTTTCAAAACGTCAAACGCTTACCGTGGGTGTGCGTCAGGAATGGTTAGAACGTTCAGGCTTGGTTGGTTATAGTGATCAAAGCCTAAGTCCTGTGCTTGCACATCGTTTAGACTTCAACGATCAATGGTCTTTGCAAACCAATATTAGTCGCGCCTATAAAAGTCCAAATAGTAACAATCTCATGCCGACTGTTTCCATTTCAACTGATGCTGATGCAGGTTCTATCAATAACCCAGACCGTGGTGGTAATCCCAATCTTCGACCTGAAAAAATCACTGCACTGGAAACGACCTTGGGTTATAACACTACTACAGGAGGTATAAATATTACGGCTTTTCATCGAGATATTGATGACTATATCGAAAAAGTGATTCGTCAAGAAGGTACACGTTTTGTTGAGCGTCCATATAATCAAGACCAAGCAACAACCTATGGTGTAGAAGTTTCCGGTCGTTATGCTTTAAAACAAACTGAAAATGGTCATTCATTTATGTTGAATGGACAATTATCGACGGTACGCGCCAAAATCGAAGATACCGATCACAATACTCGTTTAGCCAGTGATGTTGCACCTTATACAGCTAGTACAGGCGTTTCATACAATTACCAGCCTTGGCAGTTAGCGACCAGTATTAATCTTACTTACACGCCAGAATTTACTCGTGCTCTAGATAATCTTGCCTATGATCGTACAAGTAACGAACGTGTAAATGTCGATATTAGTGCAACAAAACGCTTCCCTAAAGCTTGGGCAACAACACTGAGTGCTCGTAATATTTTGAGTACAGATTATAAAGAGCGTTTAAATAATCAAAGTGATGGTAGTTTATATGAAGCTCGAGTCAATGATGCTATTCCAAGTTTCTTGTTCAGTGTCGAGAAAAAATTCTAATTTTCATTGGAATAAATACATATATAAATCAAACTCTTATAAGTTACTTGCCAATAAATAATGAGTAAATAAACATAAATAAGTGATCCATTTAAAAACCGAAGTTTAGAAACTTCGGTTTTTCTTAATCTGCTTAAATATAAAAACCACAAATGATAAAACAGAGTAAACAGACGGTTTCTGCGATTTCTATACTTGCACCAATGGTGTCACCCGTAATGCCATCAATTCGTTGAATAAATTTATAGCGAAGATAAATTAAGGTCAAAATAAAAATCGTCGCGGTCACTAAACCTACCCAGACAAAATAACCTGCACCCAATAAACTAATACCAAAAATGATCATTGCCCAAGTTTTAGGAATATATTGAGCAATAGACCAACCTAAACCCTTTTCACGGACATATTCAGTGGTTAGAAATAAAAATAATGGTGTTAAACGCCCTAAAATAGGAAATAGAATCAAAGCAGTATAGTATTGCTCTTGTAATAACACATACAGTGCAGACCACTTAATCAAGCAGATAACAATTAAACTCAGCACACCAAATGGTCCACATGCTGGGTCTTTCATAATTCTTAAAGTATTTTCTTTATCACCAAAGCCACCGACCCAAGCATCCGCAGTATCGGCTAAACCATCTAAATGTAAACCACCAGTGAGTAAAATCCAGAGGACTAGAATAATAGTACTGAGTAAAACAACAGGTAAAACATGTAGAAAACTGGCAACGGCAAACAGAACCAAACCAATCAAAAGCCCAATCACTGGATAAAATAGCAGTGACTGACCATTTTGTTTTGGCGAAGGCATATTTTTTAAATGAACAGGGAAAACCGTTAGAAATTGCAATGCAATCAAAAATGGGGTCATTTATTGCTCTCCAATAACTCTAACTGCATGGTTTCACTGTCCAATATAAACCGATTTAATTGCCCAAGTTCTGCTGACATTTTTAAAATATCATCAAGAGATTGCTTTAGTGCAATACATTTTAAAAGCTTAATCACACCACCATGCGTCACAATCAAAGCAGTTTGGCTTTGGCTAATCAACATCTGCTCTTTGATTGCTTGTAATGCTTGCTTAATTCGATACTGAAAATCTAAATATCTTTCAGCATTTGGCGGGGTAAAATGTGTCGGAGATTGCCAAAAATTTTCCAATAACTCTGGGGACTTTTCATAAATCTGCTGTGTTGAAATGCCTTCCCAATCACCAAAATGTATTTCTTGTAATCGATGATCCTGCATTAGAGGTATTTTTACTTGTTCAGAAAGTGACTGTGCAAATGAAAAACAGCGCTTAAGGGGCGAGCTAAACATAAAATCCCAGTTCGTTTGCACAGAAGATTGATCATAAGAAATGGTCTGGTGCATTTGTTGCCAGCCCAATTCCGTCAATTCGTCATCAGTCGAACCACGCAAAGTATGATTCAGCGTAGTTTCCCCATGACGTAATAGATCAATCCTCAGTTTCATGCATATGCTCTTTTTGAATTATGAATAAATTTAAACTTTCTGGCCAATCACAGCTGCTTCTGCAAAGGTTGCCATGTTGTTATGTAAACTGCATGCCAACTTAATCACCCCCAAGGCAGCACCCGCACCACTGCCTTCCCCTAAACGTAAATTAAGCTTTAATAATGGATCAGCATTCAATTCTTGTAATAGACGCTGGTGTCCATATTCAGCAGACTGATGACCAAACAACATCCATTGTCGAACTTCAGGATTGAGTCGTACCGCGACTAATGCCGCCACAGAACTAATAAAACCATCAACAATTACAGGAACGCCGAGTTGAGCACAACGAATATAAGCTCCTGTCATTGCAGCAATTTCTAAGCCACCTACAGCACACAAAACTTTAAATGCATCATTTTTAACATAATTTTTATGTAATTCAAGTGAATTCTGAATGATATTTTTTTTATGAATCAACTGATCAGCACGAATCCCCGTGCCTACACCTGTCAGTTGCTCAGCGGGCTCATTTAATAAGAAACATGCAATCGCTGAAGCTGAACAGGTATTGCCAATCCCCATTTCTCCAGCAATGTAAATTGAAGCACCTTGTGCAATGGCTTTTGCTACACTCTCACGCCCCAGCGCCATGGCTTGCTGACATTGTTGCTCAGTCATTGCCACTTGTTGAGCAAAATTGGCAGTCCCTTGAGCGATACTGTGACGCTCAACCCCTTGATATTGGTAAACTTCACCCACTGTACCACAATCAATGACTTGTAAAGTGGCAGCATATTCTTTAGCAATCACACTGATACACGCGCCACCCGTTGCAAAGTTTTGCAGCATTTGACGAGTTACTGCTTGTGGATATGCTGAAATATTTTCAGCCATTACCCCATGATCGCCTGCAAAAATCGTGATCCAAGGTTTGTCTACATTCGGTTTTGGGTTACTTTGCAAAGCAGCCAATTGCACGGCGACATTTTCCAAAACAGACAGTGAGCCTGTTGGCTTGGTCAATTGTAATTGACGTTCTTCAGCCTGTTGTTTTGTTTCTGCATTTGGTACTTTACATGCTTCTAACCACCAATTCATTGTTACTCTCCATCTCATATTTTAAAAATTCATTATTAATCGTTAAAATGCTCAAATTTGTATGATAGTAATCACAATATTTATCCTTTTAATAACATCGGAAAACCTGCGACGCAAAACACTACTTTATCAGCAATTTGACCTAATAGTTGATGTAAACGTCCTGATTCATCAACAAATTTTCGGGTTATTTCACCCATTGGTATAACACCTAGCCCAGTTTCATTACTGACTAAAACAATTTCAGACTCTAATTTAGGTAAGTTTTTAAGCAATTTTTCACATTCAATGCGTTGCATATTTGTGTCCTCATGCATCAATAAATTACTCATCCATAAGGTTAAGCAATCTACCAAAATCACTTGCTTTTCTTGATCTATTTGTTTTAAACAATCTGCTAGATAGAGTGGTTCTTCAATCAGCCGCCATTCATTAGGTCGTTGTGACTGATGGTGTGAAATACGTTGTTGCATTTCATCATCCCAAGCTTGGGCCGTAGCAATATAAATGACCTTTAGATTTGAGTCTTTCGCGATCTTTTCAGCTAATTTACTTTTTCCTGAACGCGCGCCGCCAAGGATTAATTGCAACATGAATTCCACTCCCAAGATCCATCTGTTTTTTTCGGATTGAGTATAAGCTGATGTAACGTGGCTAAAGGCCCTTGTAAGACTTGCGCTTGATATATACCAAAATTAAGCCGATCAACGCTAATTTCAAAACTTTTTTGATCAATCGTTTCGATAGCTTTGAATATTTCTTGTGCTCTAATCTCTGTTGAATACAGACCTAAGGTAATATGTGGATAATAATGTAATGCAGCAATTTCTTGGCTTGAATAGGATAATAACTGTCTAATATTGCTTAGGCTATTTTCATGATCTTGAATTTCTATAAACAAAGCACTACTAAAACTATTTATTTTTCCTGTCGTTAATTTAAAACTATTTGGCTGGTTTTGGGTCAGAATTTTAAGCTGTTGTTGAAATTTGCTTTGAATAAAATCATCATCAAATTGCATTTTATTTTTTTTTAGAAAGCCACAAATATACAATGTGATATGAAATTGGCGTGTGTTGGGTTGCAACAAATAGTTTGAGAATTTTTCTGTTAAATCATTTAAATAAGCTAATAATTCGGGATGATGAATTTCGACGTACCATAAGGCGTAGTGTTTTCTCCCTTTGTGCCACTCAGGATAATTATGTGTCTCAGTTGGAGTTGTTAAACTTTGAGAATCTAAAAACACATCAAATTCACATTAATTTTAATGCTTCTATTAAAGCACGTAATCATCATGTTTAAATCTTGAATTGACTGAGTGTTGTTCAATTGAAAATGAATTTTATTCAGTCAGATTTTATGATTGCCTGATAAAAATCCAACATAGATTCAAAATAGTAATCTGCTCTCGCCAGCATGACCTGATTCGGCGCTTTAATATCCTCAATCAAAATCGTGACTCCCCCAGCCAAATCTGCTGAAGTAATCCCATTTTCAGAATCTTCAATCATCAAGCTGTGTTGCGGATTTAGATTTAATAAGGTGCAGGCTTTGTTAAAAATTTCTGGATGTGGTTTACCTTGTATCACGCCATCGCCACAGACCAACAAGGTAAAATAATGATCAATTTTTGCAAGTTTTAAATATTTTTCAGCAATTTTTCGGGTACTAGATGTAGCGACAGCCAATAGGATATTTTGAGATTGCAAATAAGCTAATATTTCTAAAACTCCAGCTTTCACTGGTACGCCTTGCGACAAAACTATATCAAGTTCAATTTGTTCAGCACGCTGCCGAATGTGCTGGTAAGGGATATGTTGACCATAAAACTTTTGCGCTAAATGTTCTGAGCTTAACGCATTAAGCCCTAAACATTGCATCAAATAATCTAAGCTAAACTCTACACCGATAATTTCCAACGACGCTTGTTTTAATACATTAAACCTAAGCCTTTCAGTGTCCAGCATCGTACCGTCCATATCAAAAATAGCAGCTTGAATAGTATGTTGCTGGTATTTCACAGTGTTCCTTTTATAAACCGATCAAAAAGGAGAAACCAGTTCCCCTAAAATTTTATAGCAATCTATTGAATATTATAACATTGTTTCAACTTTAAATAATCATAATAATAGCTGTTTGCTTTATAGCGGGCATAATCACAATCTTTTTTAAAAGCAATCTCTTTTTCGTTATAGAGCATTTTTAACAAAGTCTGCCCTTGCGAATTTTGATAAATATCCCACTGTAAGTTTGCTGCCATCGGTGAGATATCTTCACCACGCCATGCGCTATTTGAATAATTAAACGTCTGTGTCAAGGGCACTGATTGCATCATCCCCTTTAACTCTAAGCTAGTTGCTAAAGGGATAATGATTTCAGCATGAGCAAATCTTAATACAGCAACATTCTTTTGTGTGTTGCTCATAATATCATCAACTTGTTTAAATAAATCCTGTTTAAGTGATTTGGCAATATCTGTTGTTACAGCTTTTCCTGTATCAAAGCTTGGGCCTTTACTATAAAAATCATTGGCATCATTATATTGCGCATAAAACTTAGCCGCTTTGATAGGCATATATTTTTTAAAGTGGGTCGCACCAAGCTCGTCTTGCATTCCATCGGTGATTGAATACAACTCGTACACATAAGCCGCAGCATCTACTGCACTGGCAATAGTATTTTTACCTTTTCCTTTTTCAGTAATCTGTTCTCCTTTTGGACTTGTTACAGTGAATGATCCTGAATTACTAAAGCTATAGCCAGTTTGACCAATTTTTTGAATAAACGCTGTTTTAAAAATTGGGCTTAATACATCTGTTGCGATTTTTTGCGCATTAGGATCTGCACTCAATGCTTTAATTTTTTGTTTTAAGTCTGGATCGTTCTCTTCAAAATCTTGATATTTTAAGCTAGCAGCATAGACTGTTTTGTCTAAATCCGTTTTAACATTGGTCAAATCGTCTTGTACATTTAAACTATGAAAATACAGATGAAAGCGATTTACCCCACCATCAACAATACTTGGTATAGAGATACTGTTGAGACTTTGATAACTTGCTGGTGTAATTACAGTTTTTAAACTCGGTTGCTGTTTCAATAATTCATGGGTAAAAAATTTAGCACTGTCCACCGCTCGATCCACACCCGAGCTGATGACTTGTACAGATTTACCTTGTTGGCTAGCTTGATTAAATAATTGTGGTAAGCGTAGTAATAAACGATCTGCAATACCCTGATGCTCTTTAATACCCACAGAAGTTTCGTTGCCATAGCCATACTGACGTATACCTTCTACCCCATAACCCAATAGAATATTGGCTTTCATCATAGCTTCTAAATCGGTACCCAATTGTTCACCCAATGGCGTTAAAGCATTTTCCTGTTTTGCTTTTAACCACATGTTGTATAAAGCTAAATCATATTTAATACTCGATAAACCTCGTGAACCATGTCGAGCAACTAATTCTGTAAAAACTGCATGATAACCAACGGGTGTTGCTTCATAACTGCTTAGTTTCTGCTGAGGTTGATAGGGTTGTTTAGTCTGTAAATATAGTGATGTATCTGCCTTGGGTGGTACTACAACAGCTGAATTATCATCATGATCATTATTGCAGGCTGTTAAAAAAATTCCTGAATAGAAACAAATGATTAGAGAATATTTAATTTTAAATGGTTTCATCATTGAAATATCATATTAGGTTGAATGCAGGCAAACTAATCAAAGAACATGACACTGATATGACCATTATCTATTTATTCCATTTAAAACAACAAAATAAAAGACAGCAATAAGAAAATACCAACCATTAAGAAATATAGTGACGAGTTGATACACTCCTATACTTATTAAAGACCATCTAATTTCAATAAAAACTATCAACTTACCCAAAAACCCGCTTAAAGCACAAACAATGTCTTGGATTATTTTAGCTAATGCCAAAGTAAGCCAGGTAAAAATTTACAGGTTTGATCTAACCAACATAGTTGTTCTTTACGATCTAACCTGTCATGTCCCCCCATTAGATGTAATATATAACGATCTAAATCACCAGCATCAATTGGTCTTTCACTTCTTATACCTTTAGTTGGCATTTGATCATACCAAATAACAATGGGAACACGATATCCAGCCTCGGTACTTGCACTATGTCCAGCATAGTTCTGATCATGTCCAACTTCATTACCATGATCTGATAAAAAGGTAAAAGATCTAAAATCTGATTGTGTGGAAGTTAGAAGGTCAAACAGCTTTGAAACAATCCAGTCTTGGTAAAGTATGCTGTTATCATATTCATTTCGCTTCAGTTGGATTAAATGGCTTATCTCATTTTTTTCAAGTTTTTCTTCTACTTCATCATTTGAATAATCGCTAAATTTAGAAAATTGTTCTGGATAGCGCATTTTATAATTCGGATGTGAACCAATAAGATGTAGAATTATAAATTTACGAGGTTCTGGATCATTTAAAGCAATTTTATATGCAGGAAGAATCTTTTCATCTAATGAAGTATTACTACGGCCTGATTTCTTATTTATAAATACTGCTTTATCTGCATAAGCTGCAAAAAGCGAAGAAATATAAACATCGTCTTGGTTACTAATCCAGTAAACTTTAAAACCTGCAGCCTTTGCATATGCCATGATATTTTCTGGCGCATTATCATCCATTACATCCCGTGTACCATCATTAAATAAATAACGTAAAGATTGAATAGTAGAAGATGCAGGTGCGTATCCACGACAAAATACTTTGAACTGATCACTACGTTTAGTTAGTTCAGGTGTTGTATTTCTTGGATAACCACATAATCCAAAATTAAAACTTGTAATACTATCTGTTAAAACAATCGTATGTATCTGTTTTTTATTAAATTTACCATCAACAATCAACCTCTTTTTTGCATTAAGGGTCCATTCTTTATGTATTTTATCATGCTGTAAAATACGGAGTTTGAAGTCTGCAATATTGCCATAATATCCATACCAAAAAAGTAATGGATGTAAAGCAATTGAAGGCTTAAACGCATAACTCACTATACATAGTAATATTAACAAACCTACAGCATAGCGTCCCACTCGGTTTACTTGCTGATCATGTAAATCTGTTTTATTAAAATATTTAAATAATATAGAAAAATATAAAATTAGAGCAATTAAAATAAAGCCAATAAAGAGCGTAAAAAAAACCACATGTAGATGAAAAAACTCTAAACTTTCATTAAATGTTGTATTCGCAATAGATTCTACAACTGTATATGCTTCAGCATCACTATTGAACAATAGCCAACTTACTGAAAGTAAACTTGTATGAAATATAAAGATAAACCACCAAAGTATGGAAAAAAAATTCCACACTAAGTTTGATTTTTGGGTCGCTTGAAAACACAGCCAGCAACCTGGTAGTGATAAAAGTGCCAATCGTACACTATCCGACCAGTTACCTGCTAAACCCAATAGCAGTAAAGTAATAAGTGGCGGAGTAAGTAGATACAAAGTAAAAAATAAGCGGTGCCAATATATGGGCATTAGTTTAAATCGCCTCATTATAGTTAGAAAAAGTAATATTGAATGAGTACAGTGATCCAAATAAATAAAAAGACAAGTATGCCAATTTCATGAATTAATGGAATAGGAAGTTTTCCAGCAAGCTTATTTCCAATGATAACTGTAGGAGCATTCACTAACATTATCCCCAAACTCTTCCCTATAGTTACTCAGGCTATGCTGTCAAAACGCGCTGCTAAAGCCACCATAGCTAATTGAGTTTTATCACCAATTTCTGCAAAAAGAAAAGTATAAAGCTTGCACCAAAGATGCCATATTTTTGCCATTTTTAATACTTTCGGATTCATCGCCTAGTTCATCTGGAATAAGCATCCATACAGCCATACCGATAAATCCCACAGAAGCTATCCAAACAATAATGTAGGACTAAGAACAGTAGTAATCCACTGCCCTAAAACAGCTGAAACACCATGTTTTAGTAATGTTGCGAGAAATATAGCGACAAGAATAGGAGTAGGCTTTTGGAGTCGAGCTGAAAGTAGTAACGCCAATAATAGGGTTTTATCCCCAATTTCGGATAAAGCAAATACGGAACGAGATATTAGCAAAGCGGATAGCATAATAATTTCTCTGGCTAGCAATAATTACCAATGATTTGTCACTCTTTCTAGCCAGAGCAGAGTCATAAATCAAAGGTCTTGCCAGCAAAAAGAAATATATACTCGAAAGATCTTTTAGTTCTTTGCTAGGATGACCATGCCCATTTGAGCAATTATATTGATCATCACCTCTTTACCTGAGTAAAAAGCGGCTACTTGCCAATGAAGTTTTTGTATTCTAGTAGAAATAAGATTAGTTTTCAATCATGCATTATGTAGATAAATTAAATCTATAATGTACTTTCAATATCATATTAATATAAATTCTATACCTACTATATACTTTAAATTATTGGATTTTTATGCCTTAAAAAGATCACCTAGCAGCATGTTTAAGTTCATTTTGAATCTGAATATTAAGTTGAAAATTAACTTTCTGATTTTGGCGAGCACTATTACGCATCTGATAAACTTGTATTGTGTATTCACCACTCAAAGGTAAAATAAGCTCACCAACTTGACCACCAGTAGAACCAATAAAAATTGCCTCATCCCTACCCGGCTTACTATTAGGAGAGAAAAAATTAATATTTGCTAAATTTTTATTACTGTTTATTTTAAATTTAAGAACTTGTCCTTTTTTTGCATAAATTTTATATTGAATATCATCATATCCCTTAAAACTTCCTGTCTGTGTTTTTTGATCTGTACCTTTGGAAAAGGTTATAGATTCTTGAGAAGTTTTAGCAAATGCAGATAGTGAACTAAATGATACTAAAACTGATAAAAGCGGAACACTTATGATGTTTTTCATTTTAAAACCTAATAATATTACTTGTCTCTAAGTATAGGAAAATTTAAATATTTATTATTTAAGTTATGTATAGGTTTATTAAAGATATCGCTTAACTTGTATCAAAGTTGATCAGAAGTTACATATATGCCCTCCAAGTCCGACTCCAATTACCATAAAAAGCCATGTTTGTAGGTTGAAATACGCATCTTATTAAACCAATCTATTGATTTATAATGAAAAAAATATTAATAATTTTGTATAAAAAGTATAAGGTGTATTATCCTAGTTTTAGGATGTATAAGTGTACTATAAATTTTATGTTAAAAAATCGCGATATTCATCTTCCGATTATTATTATTGGTGCCGGTATTGCTGGAATAGCATGCGCTAAAAAACTACAAGAAAGTGGTAAAAAAGTTACCCTACTTGAAGCCAGATCTCGTATAGGTGGTCGAATAGATTCATTGAAATCTGATTCTGATGTTTTTGATTTAGGTGCATCATGGATTCATGGTATTAAAGGTAATCCTATATGGAAAATTACCCAAGAAAACCACATTGAAACAAAAATATTTAACTACTATAAATCTCAATATTTTCATGAAAATGGTTTGCTATTTTCTGATCAAGAAGTTCAGGAGTTTGAATCTCATGTAGAAAAAATAGAAATGCTACTTTCTCAAACACAAACAATATCTGCCCTGAATGCAATTAAAGAAATAATATCTTCTTTAGATTATTCAGGTAGCAAATTTTCAGAGTGTTATCTTAAAAAAATATTATTTAACTTTTTCGAGCGAATAGCAAATGATCCATTTGCGACAAATCTTGACCAACTTTTAGCAAATTATAAAAATTATGAAGGTTATTTTGAAGGAGATGAAGTAATATTTCCCACGGGCTATCATCAAGTGATAGATGTACTTTCAAAAAAATTAGATATTAAATTAAATGTAGATGTAAAAAAAATCATCTGCAAAAATGATTATGTAAAAATTATTGATTCCAATAATAATTTTTACATAGGTTCTCGTGTGGTGGTTACTGTACCACTCGGTGTTTTACAAAAAAATCATATCGAATTTTATCCCTTGCTCCCTAATCACTATGCTAATTCTATTAAAAATATTGGATTTGGTTCATTCAATAAAGTATTTTTTGAATTAGAACAACCGCTTTCTTTTAGATTAAAACTACCTGCCAGACATATAAGTGATTTCTATTGGAATGATATTGGCTGTTTTAATATTTTAGACTTATCTGAAATTTATAAAAAACCAGTTTATTTGATGCTGTTTGGAGGAAAACAATCAGAATTTATCGATAATTCAACGAATAATCAAATATACCAGTTTATTTATAATAGCTTAAAAAAACAATTCGGCAGTATTCCCCATAAGCCTAAGAAGCTCATCATTACACGTTGGGGTTCTGATGCTTATAGTTATGGTTCCTTTAGTTTTCCATCACTGAAGCACACAGATGATCTGGTTAAAGTATTACACAAACCCATTCGAGAACAAATTTTCTTCGCTGGCGAGCATTGTAGTTTGAAATATGCAGGTACTGTTCATGGAGCATATTTAAATGGTAATGAAATAGCTGAAAAGATATTGGGAATAGTTTCACCTATTTAAAATAGTGGCTGTTATACAACAGTAAAACTTACTCAACCAAATAGATATGCGTGTAAATATTCAAAAGTAGCAGCTTCATGTCTATATCAACATCTAAAAATAATTAATATCTAGATCTCTATTTATTATTTCATCATCATTGGTATGAGCAAGCTCATATACTGATACAATATTTCACATATATCATAATGTTGTTTTGGAGCCCATTTAATTATTTTCCATGTATTAAAGGGGCTTACGCCCCTTTAATTATAAGATAATACTTTGACATTATTACTTCGTGTTAGGAGCTTGCTGCTGTTCTTTTGCATTATTATCTTGTTTAGGATTAACACCAGAATTTTGCTGATCTTGATTTCCTTGTTGCTGTTTTTGAGGTTGATTACCTTTATCGCTATCAGGTTGTTTAGATGTTTGGTTATTTTGATTTGAACCAGGTTGATTAGTGGAGTTAGACATAATAATTATCCTTTTTTTTATCATTAACATTAATGACAAAATCAAGCATGATCCTTTGCTTTATTAATAGCTACTCTTTATATGTATCAACATATATTAAAATTATAAAAATAAATTCAAAAGCATTGATTTGATTGAAATATTATTTCATTATTTTTTAATAATATTTATTTAGATCAATTCAATATAAACATTTAAAAATCAATCAAAATAAAATTTGCAAACACTTATAATCCACTTAAAATATTTAAATAATATTCATTCAAGAAACTATAAATCTTATTAATACTATTAATTTTAATGATTTTATATAAAAAAAAGCCCTCAATTGAGGGCTTTCATTCACTTCTTAATAACCAACAGTAAAACGTTGATGAATATGGTTATTACTTTCAATTTCATCAGACAATGCTATTGCAAAATCTTCAGCTGAAATTTTGCTACCATCTTTACCTATTATAAGTTCATCTTTTCCTAAACGAAACTCCCCTGTTCGTTTGCCAGGTGCAAACTCAGCAGAAGGTGATATGAAAGTCCAGTCGATATCATCAACTTGTTTGAGTTTTTCAAGAAAATTTGTAGCTGCTTCTGCTTCAGGTTTATAAGCAGCAGGAAAATCATCGGTATCCAATAAACGTACATTTTTATTAGGAAGCGTTAATCCACCAGCGCCGCCTACGACGAGGTAACGTTTAACTTTTGAATCCCTAATTGTATTGATCAATGCATTAGCATCTAATCCTTGGAAAGGAACTGAGCTTATAACAGCATCCTGACCTTTTAGTACTTCTACGAGTGCATCATGATCATTTAAGTCAACATCTAAAGATAAAACACGTTCCGTATCTGGTATTTTATGTGTATCACGTGCAATAGCTTTAACATAATGACCACGTGAAACAAGTTCTTCTAAAATACGTGAACCTGCCATACCTGTTGCACCAATCAAAGCAATTTTCATAATAATTCCTCAAGTGTTTAAGATAATTTCAAATAAAAAAGATCTATAAATTATCAGATATAAAATTTTTAAAGCTCAAAATTTCAACAACAAAATAATCAATAATTTATAAGCTAGTTATTTCCGATAATTTATAATCATTTATATCCTTAAATTTTACATTACAATTTAAGTTAACTTTATGTCAAAGTTATGTAAGTAATGTCTTATATAATAAAACTATATATTAATATTTGTTTACAGCATTATTATTTTTGTAATTTTTTAATGTGATTTTAATCTTAACAAAGACCCAATTACACCTTTTAAGCGAAATATAAAATACACCCCACCATCAAAACCACTTTAAAACCTTAAAACCTTAAAACCTTAAAACCTTAAAACCTTAAAACCTTAAAACCTTAAAACCTTAAAACCTTAAAACCTTAAAACCTTAAAACCTTAAAACTTTAAAACTTTAAAACTTTAAAACTTTAAAACTTTAAAACTTTAAAACTTTAAAACTTGATTAAAAAATAAAAATTCTAATAATCTATTTATCACAATGTTAATCACACATTCTTAATACAATAAAACATCACGGATTAAATATTTCATATTGCAACCTAATATAAGCCTTATTTATAAAAAAACACTGAATTTTCAATAAAAAATGAAATCTTTAAAATAATATTTATTTAAATTACCTCTATTAAAAATACATCCCATAAATATAATCCAACAAAATATTTATTATAATTATGTAAAATTTATGAGAAAAACAAATTGAAAAAACATCTTAAAAGATTGAATAAATCTAGAAAAGTAGTTCATCGAACTCCTCTAGGGTTTCATATGGTTAAGTTGAGCTACCTTAATGCGTAGACAATTATCCATTGAAATGGTTGTGTTGCTTTGATTGATCTTATTAGACTCAACTGTATGCTTACCAATGTGTCATCTATACAAAATTTAAATAGTTATATTTTCATTTTTAAGATATTCTACAAAAGCTTTGCTAGTTATTTTAACGTAAAATCTTTTCTGAGAAATTTAGTAATGATTAAAAAATGCCTTTATCTTTTTATACTTTGTGGGCAATCGTATTCTATGCCAGCATTTTCTGAGCAAAACTCAAAAGAAAGATCATTAATGTTTAGTTCTGAACAAAATGAAATTTCACTTGAAAGCACTCCTTCAGTTGATTTTTTTGATTTTAAAAAACAACAAGAAGAATTATCAAAAAAACAAAGATATGAAAAGGCGGTAAAAATTCAAGAAGACTCATTAAACACATCTACTATGAATACGTATGAAAAGACTCAATACTACTTAAAGAAAAATGATATGAATGCAGTAGAGTCTCTACAAAATCAACAAAACATTCAGTATTTACAAAAAGCAATAGATCGAGGGCTTATTTCAAATGATGAGTATCAGAGAAAATTCAATAATCTAAATACACCTTTATTAAATCAGCGTAATATTCAAAATCAATAACCCAAAGCTCAGAGGCTTAAATGCGTTTTCTTCGAAACACTTGAAGAAATACACTGAGTGTACTTTTGAATAGTCTAAACATCGTAAATCGATATTTTTTGCTAGTCCTGATTCTATGAGTTAGGACTAGGCTATGTTGAGGTTATCTATAATTAAGCGATATAATCGAATAAATTATATACTTAGTCATTATTGATTAATTTCTCAATCTGCATTATGCGTATAACATTCATTATTTCGGGAATCATTTCCATGCCTTTATTCAAATATAGTTGTGTAACCCTTATGGTGTTTACCATCACCGCTTGCGCTACCTTGGTCTCCAAACCCAATCAAGTCGAAGTGGCTGCACAAAAACTAGTAGGGCAACCAGCCAGTAATGCATTTAAATTATTTGGTAAACCTGATCATGGTCTGGGTCCATCGTCGTATGGTAGTGGTGGCTTCTATGGGTGGAATCGAGTGCAGACCCATGTAACACCAGAAAAAGTTTTCGTGCAGACAGGTGTTGAGTATATTGGCCAAAAGACGACAATGGTTGGAGTCGGAGGTGGTGGCGTGATTGGCCAAATGCCAGTTGGTAGCGAACCTGTATATCGGAAAACTGGATATACAGAGAATCGGACTGTTATCGATTATTTTTGCAATATCACTCTGTACACCGATAAAAAGAATATCATCACAGATGCCAGTGTGATCGGCTGTAATAAGAAGAAGTGAAAGTGTAGCTTAAAGCCTATAATTTCAAATGAGTTTCTAGCTTATTTAGTCTCATTCTAACACATTGTTTTTCGCATCATTTAAAGCACTACATTCATTGTATTTGGCGACAGTATCAATGATCTATAACAGGAAAAAATATGTCTAAACAGCCAGAATGGATAACACGTGGAAAAACTATCAAACAATTAATTAAAGAGTTGGAATCTTTCGAGGATCAAAACTTATTTGTTGAGATCTCTCTAGACGATGGAGATACATCGAAACCAATAAGTTCGGTTGGTAAAATTGATGGCAAATGTATTCTACTAAATTGTGAAAATTCAAAAGAATAACATTCTCATTAAACCTAATGGTCTTTAAGGGAACTACTCTCAATCTAAGGGTCATGCTTCATCTAATTTTTCATTATCAATTCGCACTGCATTCGCTCGTTCTAAATTATTTATTTTCCTAAATAACAAATAAGTTTAAGTCAAATATCCACCCCCAAACCACTTTGTCCATTATGACGAACATAGTAGTTATCAAATTCACTACTTTCCACGAATTGAAAACCATGACGACTATAAAATCGATTTGAAGCACTCTCTTTTAAAGCTCCTACTTTCAATGACAAACCAAGTTCATCCACCTCCATGAAGATATGACGAAGAACTACAGAACCTATGCCTATACCTTGTGCACCTGGTTTAATATAGAGATGGTCAAGTAACATTCCATCGATATAAGGTTTAACAACCACGAAACCTACTCGTTCACCAGAAACTTCTATATAGCGAGTAAACTCAGGATTAAAGCCTTCTCGAAATCGCTCTCTTACACGTATGCGATCAAAACGACCAAGACGCTTAAGGCTTTCAAACATTGCTTCAATTCGAATAGCAACAAGCGCTTCAAAGTCACTAGATTGAGTCTTAACAAGTGTAACAACGCTCTTATTTAGCGAATATAATTTAATATCTGACAATTACTTTTCATCCCAATATTTTAAAAGATTATACAAAATTAAAAGTTTAACCCTCACTTAAAAGCCTTATTCTTTGCATCTTTCAATGTATTACACTCATTGTAATTAGCAATAGTAAATGATACATCGTGTGATTTGTTTACCCTGCCCTGACGCTAATTTTAAAAGTTTAGGGCAAGGTGTCATTCTATTATTTGATGTGTGAAGCTTATCTAGAGTTCTGGATAGCTATATCATGTTAATTTTATAAAACTAAAAAAGAGAAATTCTATTGATGCTATAAACAAAGCACCTCATACTTAGACAATGGTTTACTCCAAAAAAGAAACTGAGTATTTACCTGCTTAATGCGGGTTTCTTATTGCTTAAAAAATATGTCAGACTCAAATACCCTTTATAACAATATACATAAACATGAAGATTATTAATATTAGGAGCACCGAAATAAAAAAACGAAAAAATAAGGTCACTGTTTAATCATCTAAGATGTAACATGGTAATTTACAACTTAGTTTTAAATCAGTCAATTCAATAACATAATTATAAAACTGATAAATTTAAGATTTTAATTTTGTCCTTTTTTAGGATGTAATCCCTTATCGAGGAGGGCTTACTTACTTGCATCAACAACCTGAATAGTTATTTTTACTGATGTAAGATCATCAGTACCTTCACTATCACCGCTTTTAATTCTGTCTATTTCAAGCTATTTAAGATGCTCATCTCATAATTTGAATTTCATAACCTGCATTTCATCCTTAAACTGTTTAATTGTGATTCAACTCATGCTCAATTAAAGCACAAAATTCAGCTAAAGATGATGAAAAAGCTCATAATCAAGAGTAACAGGATCAAAAAATCAATCACTAAGTAGCCGATAAAATTTAAAAAAATCATTATGGTATTTTCATTGGTTCGATCTATATCGAATAAGTAATTCTATTTAGCAATATCGACTAATGAATTTTTAGCATCGCTAGAAAGTTTCAAGATGTTATTTTTATTTCGTGCTTGAGAAATCTTATAAACGGAAAAACCTAGTAAAAATATGCTAACTATTAATGCAGAAGTAAAAACTATTATAAAAATTTATTTTTATTCATTAGCGTAGGATACTAATATAATATTTTAATCTAATATTGCACTCAATTTTCAAAATAAGTAAACCAATTTTAATTTTCATGCTAATAGGATCTTCAAAAATTCAAGAAAAACATCTAACCTCAAGCTGATTATCATCTTGGGTTACTTTTATTTTAATATTTTTATAAGTTCGTTTGCTGGGTTTCATTGATGAGCCCACTACATCTTCAAAAAATTTTCGGTCATTCATAAGATCACTATATGATTTATAGCCAATTAAAATTATTTTTGGAATTCTTTTACTTTCAAATAATTTACTAAGAATATTATCAAGCTTTTTAACATTAACGATTGGCATGTAAAAAACCATGGAAGAAAACATAATTATCCATTAAATATATAAATATGCAATGCCAGATAATCTCTATCTCAATGAAATACGTAACATTCTATAATTTTCTAAACAATCACTATCAATCTATATCTTTTAACGACTATATGTTTTCTCTATTGAATTTGAAAATTTTTTACAAAATAATCTCTAATTATTTCATCAGCCTGCATATCTAATAACTCATCAGATACCCAAAATACATACTCTTGATTTTTAATCTTAACTATTTTTTATAATAGGTTGTAATTGATTTTGATGTAGAACCTTTAATTTTGAAAAATTTCTCATGGCTTACATTCCCAAGCAACTTACTTCCATGCCAAGGACCACCAATACAAATGTTCATGTTTTTTCCTATTCTTCAATAGTATCTTAGCACCTAATCATTACAGATTTGTTTTTTATGAAAAAAAAACTCACCTTTCGATGAGCTCCTTAAAAATTAATTTATTTGGTTAGCATATAACAAATATTCATATTGCCTTGCTCTTGCTTGTAACAACTCCATTGATCTTTTTTATAATTTTTAGCAGACAATACATTTTCTGGAGTTGTACCCAAATAAGGTTTACATTTACCACCACATGTTGTTGATTGCTCAATTAAATATTCTTTTTGATCAAATTCTATGTATACAAACTTTCCACCAGCACTTATACCTTTTTGAATTGAACAGGAATAAGTTTTTTTCTCATTTTGTGTAAAACATTTCCCTGAATAATCTGTAATTTGATAAGCAAAACTTGTCGTAGATACGATTATAAGAGTTAGCGATAAAATCCATTTCATTAGCTGTATATCTCAAAAAAATACCCACTTGATGGAATCAGTGGGTATACAAATCTATTAAACTGTGTGGATTACCATAAATTCGTCCACTATAGCTAAAATATGCCATACGCCTTGATCCAGATCAAGTAACATTCTTAGAAAAAACTTCAGTTTAACTATTAAGTCAAAACGGGATCAACCAACTGCTTGTAAAATATGTCGCGTTGCATCTACAGTTCCCAGTGTAATAAATCCCCTAGTATCATCTCTAGCTGTTGAACCACTAAAACTGACTTCACTTGTTCTGTAGTAAACCTTAATAGCAGTTAAATTTGGTTATTGCATAGCTAGTAATGCGATTGCTTGTTACATGAACAGTTCTGATAATATTAATCAGGCTGAACAATTAATTATTAATTCTACTCAATCTATTGCTGCTGATATGAAGCGCACTAGAAAGAAAGCTTGTTGAGGTGATGAATGGGTGTATTAAAAATTGAATCTGAATCTCTCAAACATTTAACAAGACTTGTTGAGCAACCGGTAAGCCAAAAAGAAGAACGCAGAATTGGGCGAGCCGAATTTGCTCACTTGCTGAATATAGAACCAGAAACTCTAGATGCCAGAATTAGAGAAGGACGCTACATGAAGCCATTTAAGGATGGTCGGAAGAGTTATTGGTTTAGTTCATATGTCCAGTCTGTAATATTAGACATAGATTCAAAAAATAAAGCCACTTCAGTGGCTTTATTTTTTGAGCAAATCTTTTTGTGAGTAACATAGTGAGTAACATTATTATTTTTAATTAAAATTCATCAATAAAAGGATGGATTATTCATCAACAATATCAGCAAAATTCGCACTCAAAACCTTCGCTAAATCTAGTGGATTAACCCCAATATCCAAGCCCCTTTTCCCACCACTCACATACATTTTACTTAACGGCTGTGCACTTTCACAAATTACCGTTTTTAAACGCTTTTTTTGACCTACAGGACTGATTCCACCAACTAAATATCCAGTTAAACGCTCTGCATCTTTAGGATCAGCCATATGTAGTTTTTTACAAGCAAAGGCACTCGCTACTTTCTTTAAATTTAATTGATGATTCACTGGAAGGATGGCAACAAAATAGTTTTTATCATCTGTTACCATCAGGGTTTTAAAAACTTCTTCGACATTTAAACCTAATTTTTCAGCAGCCTCTAAGCCAAAACTTTTTGCATTTACATCATGTTCATATTCATGAACAGAAAATTCAATTTTATTTGATTTTAAAACTTTACAAGCAGGTGTCATAGCATAAACAAGATCAAAATTAAGATGATATTTGAATTATAGGACCATTCATAGAAATTTTAAATTAGGGTCTGTTGATAATTTGTCTGCGTTTGCGGCTACAAATGATTTTAGATGATACGAGGCATGAAATATTGAATTTAGACACTCTAAAAGATGAGCAACATCATTTCACAAGCTAACGACGTTGCTGAAAAAATATTCTAGTCCCCGCACACCCTCTCTATAAACAAAATATTTCTTGGTTCTTGCTCAGGTGATGGCTAAATTATCTCAGCTTGAGCAGTAAAACTCGCCAATAGTTTCTCTAATCAATCTCACTCAATACACTACGATGTATACGTCTCATATGCAATTTTAGCCCACAACGCTAACCTTTTATGAAATGTCAGTAGCTCCCAACATCACGAATTTAAATGATGAAAATTAATACTTGTAAAATCATGGAAAACTTGATTAAAATCCTATCATATACCTTATATTACTAGAACAATGCCATCAATCTATCAATTAAAACCAGCATTTCAAAACTTACTGCGCCCTTTTGTTAAAAAGCTTTTTAATATCGGAATCACGGCAAATCAAGTCACGTTATTAGCGATGTTTATATCGCTCGGTTTAAGCTTTTTTCTATACCAGTATTATCTGAATCATGCTGTAAATGGATGGTTATTGCTCTTTCCTTTGTGGATGCTGCTACGAATGGCTTTCAACGCCATCGATGGAATGCTTGCCCGTGAATTTAAACAACAATCCAACTTAGGTGCGTTTTACAATGAGTTGTGTGATGTTATTTCGGACACAGCACTCTATCTATGCTTGATTGCTTTTGGCTTTATTAATGCAAAATTACTCTTATTAGTCGCTTTTCTTGCAATTTTAAGTGAATACACGGGCGTTATGGCCCCACTGATTGGTCAAGAACGTCGTTATGACGGCCCAATGGGGAAAAGTGATCGCGCATTTTGGTTTAGTTTAATCACTGTCGTGATTGTCATCTTGCCATTATTCACTACAAATTTACAACTTCTCAGCTTAATCTGTAATGGCATACTCATTTTAATTGGTCTACTACTTAGTTTAACCATCTATAACCGAATTAAAAATAGTTTAAAAACAGCGTTATAAAACAGTTTCATATTTAGGGTAAATTCGTATGTATAACAACAGTCATCACACCTTTGCGAGTCATGATGGAACAGAATTGTTTTATCAACATTGGTCGACCGACACTCCAAGCGAAACAAAAAAAGCCATTCTTCTGTTTCATCGCGGCCATGAACATTCAGGACGTATGGCGCATTTAGTTAATGAACTCAATTTAAGTGAATTTGATTTCTTTGCATGGGATGCCCGTGGGCACGGCGATTCACCAGGTGAACGTGGTGATGCACCTAGCTTCTCCACATGTGTAAAAGATATTCAATATTTTGTACAGCATATTGAAGAAAACTATGGCATCGACGCCAAAAACATTGCTGTGGTTGCACAAAGTGTAGGTGCTGTATTAGCTGCAACATGGGTACATGATTATGCGCCAAAAATTCGCGCCTTGTGTCTCGCTTCCCCTGCTTTTGATATTAAGCTTTATGTGCCATTTGCCGAACCAAGTTTAAGAGTCATGGAAAAAATTCGTGGTAATTTTTTCATTCAAAGTTATGTTAAAGCCAAAATGCTGACCCATGATGAAGAACGTGCTCAAAGCTATGATACCGATCCTAAAATTGCTAAAGCAATTTCGGTGAGAATGTTGCTTGGACTCTATGATGCCTCTAAGCGTATTGTTGCTGACTCACAAAATATCTTTGTGCCGACTCAGGTGTTATGTTCAGGTTCAGATTTTGTAGTTTTTCAAAAACCGCAACGTGAATTTTACCAAAAGCTTCCACATCCTAAAAAAGAATTACATATTTTAGAGGGTTTCTTTCACGATACTTTAGGCGAAAAAGATCGCCATATTGCAACAGAAAAAATACGCAGATTTATCCAGCAATGTTTTGCGGTTGAATATCAAGCTCCAGATGTTTTAAATGCGGACAAAATTGGTCCAAGTTGCGCTATAGCTGAAGAACTCAGTTCACCATTACCCGCTAAATCAATAAAGAATGCATTTTGGGAAATTACCAAAAAGAATCTAAAAATTGGTAGTCATTTATCAAAAGGCTTAAAAATTGGTGAAGACACTGGCTATGACTCTGGAAGCACTTTAGATTTTGTTTATCGTAACCAACCTGAAAGTTCTAATCCTATTGGCAATATCATAGACCGCCAATATTTAAATGCGATTGGTTGGCGTGGAATCCGTGTTCGTAAACAGAATATTGAACTTTTGGTTCAGAAATATGCGGATATTCTGATTAAAAACCGTAAACCATTGAGCATTATGGATATTGCTTCTGGTCATGGGCGTTATATTTTAGATGCTGTGGTTCAACTACCAAAACGACCAGATTCAATCTTATTGCGTGATTATAGTGATATCAATGTACAAGCTGGTCAGCAAATGATTGCAACACGTGGACTCAATGACATTGCTGAATTTGTTCAAGCAGATGCATTTGATACACAGTCTTTGGCCTCTGTTAAACCAAAACCTTCACTTGCTGTGGTTTCGGGTTTATATGAGTTATTTGCAGACAATGATTTGCTACGTCAATCACTTGAGGGCTTAAGTAAAGCAATCCTTAAAGATGGTTATTTGATTTATACTGGTCAAATTTGGCACCCGCAGCAAGAGTTTATTGCGCGCGCACTAACCTCACATCGTGAAGGTGATGCATGGGTAATGCGTTTACGCTCACAAGCGGAAATGGATGCACTTGTTGAAGCTGCTGGCTTTAAAAAGGTCGACCAATGTATTGATGAGTTTGGAATATTTACCGTCTCAGTCGCACAAAAGCTATAAAATTTCTGCTATCACACAGTTGGTGACTTGATATAAATCATTTTAAGTCACCAATTTTTTAATTTTAATAGAATAATAATCTACGGATGTTTTATGCGAACACTCATCAAAGAAACTGGGACTTGGAAATGGGGCCTACTTTGCTTAGTTTTTCTTGCGCCTTTCTTTTTCCTCACTTATGGCTTTGCAAATCAATATGCGTCAGGTCTTAGTGATGTTCCAAGTATTGTCTTTGCTTGGGAAAAGCATATTCCACTTTGGGCTTGGACGATTGTGCCGTATTGGTCAATTGACCTGTTTTACGGCCTCTCCTTATTGCTTTGTTGGAACAAATTTGAGCTTAAACAACAAGCGCTTAGGCTATTTTTAGCGCAAGTCATTTCGATTAGTTGCTTCTTAGTGCTCCCTTTAAAGTTTAGTTTTGAACGTCCACCTTTAGATGGTTTTTTCGGTCTATGGTTTGATGCCCTGATGGGCTTCGATAAGCCCTTTAATCAAGCGCCCTCATTACATATTGTTTTGCTGATTATCCTTTGGGATTTCTATCGTCGCCATGTATCTGGGGCATGGAAATATGTGGTCGATTTTTGGTGTGTGCTGATTGGAATTTCTGTACTCACGACATGGCAACATCATTTTATTGATCTTCCTACAGGAATACTTGTTGGCGCTTTATGCTTATGGTTATTTCCAATTTCAGTAAAATCCCCATTTAGAAAAGATGGGCTGCAACTGTTAACAGCAAAACATTTAAAGCTTGGTAGTTATTACCTTTGTGGCTCAGTGATTTTCTTTATCTTAGCTTATGAGTTTAGAGCTTGGGGATTGTGGCTAATTTACCCTGCTGTGAGTCTATTTATCGTTGCACATAGCTATAGTTTTGTACGTCCACATTTTTTTCAAAAACAAGAAAATGGCAAAATGACGGTTGCAGCACAAATACTGCTTGCGCCTTATTTAATCTTTGCTTGGCTTAATAGTCGTGTTTGGACCAAAAAACATCACGAAGATTCTTTTATCATTCAACATGAACTTAAAAAAATCTATATTGGAAGAGTTCCAACACAACAAGATCACCTCCAATACAATGCAATATTTGATTGTGTTGCTGAGTTACCCTTAAACCAAGTAACGGCATATCAGCAATATCTCAGTCTAGATCTGATTCCATTACAAGCCAATCAGCTTGAGTTAGCCGTAGCACGATTAAATGATTTGATGTCAAAGCTTGAAGCAAGCTCTATCCAAAATATTCTGATTTTTTGTGCCTTAGGTTATTCAAGAAGTAGCGCTGTACTCACCGCTTGGCTGATTCAACAAAACCAAGATGCTAATATTGATGAAATGGTAAACATTATTCGTAAAGCTCGCCCTTGGGTGGTATTAAAACAAGCCCAACTGGAAGAATTAGAAATTTACCATCTAAAACTGAAAGGTTTAGCGCCATGAAAATGAATTTTTATGTGGTTGCGCAACTGTTGTCTGCAACCACAGCTATATTACTTTCAGGTTATTTGGCTTTTGCGTTATCTATTTTTGCCATCCTGTTCAAAGGTTGGCAATCCTTTGAGTTTTGGACGTTCATTGTCATTACATTGTTATTATCTGGGCTTCATCACTATCTCTCATTTAGAGTTAAGTTTGATGCTCAAATCATTAAAATGATTGCACGAGAATCCCAAACTGAATCTATTGAAAACTTAACCCTACAATTTGATCAAACCCTAATGAGTATGAAATTGATGCCCGCATCCAAAGCAGGACGTGATTGGTCACAGCGTTTTGTAGGATGCTTTAAACTTTTAAAACTACAAATTGCTTTATTATTAGTACAATATCTGGTTTTAATGATTTTGATTTCTAGAATGATTTAAAGCGATTTTAACCTCAACTGATACAGTTGCTGATATATTCAATTGTTATCGTATGATAGTTTTAATGATCTTAAATCAAGAAAATTATCAGCTTCTCAGCAGTGAAGATCTTGAAATGCTATAAAATTCTTCTATGATTCAAAAAATAGAAATGATAAATTTGTAAAAGGAGACCAAGCTTTTTACTTTTTATTCAAAACTAAGTTTGGTTATATTTTATTTTAATCACTTAAAAAGTAGAATTTTGTACTTTAGTCATCTTATTATACAGCTTGCCCCACAATAAAATGCTTCAATATCAATCGGCTTAAAGAATGAATCAACTACCTGAACCACGTTCCGAACAAGATAAAGAGTCATACAATAAACAGTCTTTAGAGCAAAAGACTCAACACTTAGATTCTTCTAATGGAAATTTAGCATCACACTCTATTGCTCGCTTTATCGCATTTTTGACACGCCGTGGCGCACGACTGTTAACTGGTGCTCGTAGCTTATGGGTTGGTTGTCAGCCTGAGATGAAACAACGTATTTACTATGCCAATCACAATAGTCATATCGACTTTATCTTACTATGGTCCTCACTTCCCAAACTGATGCGTCGAAAAACTAAACCTGTTGCTGCTTCAGATTATTGGCTGAAAGATGGTTTTAGACAATTTTTAATTAAATACACCTTTAATGGTGTCACGATTCAACGTAATCGCGAAGATAATGCAGACCCTTTACAACCTGTAAAAGACGCTCTTGCTCAGGGGTATTCCATTATTTTCTTTCCTGAAGGTACTCGAAATCTTGATGATGATCTTGAGCTATTACCTTTTAAAAGTGGCCTCTATAACTTACATAAACAATTTCCTGAGATTGAGATTGTCCCTGTTTGGATTTCAAATCTAAGACGTGTCATGCCAAAAGGTTCTTTTGTTCCTTTGCCTTTACTGTCTACCGTATGCTTTGGCTTTCCTTTAGAACAACATTTAGAAATGGATAAAGCCACATTTATAGATTATGCACAGAAGCAGCTAGTACTATTAAAAGAGGTTGAGAATCAATGATTTTAGATAATCTGAATAAAACCTATCTTTTATTTGGTATTTTTGCGGGAATTTTAGTTTTTGCATCTAGTGTAGGCTTTATTCTCAAACAAAAAGCTGGGCAAAAACCCTCATCAGTGATTGATAATTTAAATGCACGGATCAATGCTTGGTGGGTGATGTTGATCGTCATTGGCGCAGCAATTCTATTGGGTCAAACTGCATTTATTATCTTATTTGGGATTATTTCCCTGTTCGCTCTACGAGAATTTACCAGTCTATTGCCGACAAGGCGTGGTGATTATTTTCCTTTACTTATCGCCTTTTATTTTGTTATTCCCTATCAATATTATTTGATCTATATCGACTGGTACGGCTTATATTCAATTTTTATTCCACTTTATGTATTTTTACTGATTCCGATTGCCAGTTTAAAACAAGAAGATACCAAACACTTCCTTGAACGTAGTTCTAAAATTCAATGGGGACTCATGGTCTGTGTTTTCTGTATTTCCCATGTGCCTGCATTACTCAATTTAAAACTTAATGGTTTTAAAGGTGAACCGATTTGGTTAGCAATCTGGCTGATTATGGTCGTTCAGGCATCCGATGTTTTGCAATATGTCTGTGGTAAGCTTTTTGGAAAGCACAAGGTTGCACCCGTCTTGTCACCATCAAAAACAGTTGAAGGCTTAGTGGGTGGGATCGTTTTAGCCACAGCTTTAGGTGTTGCTATGGCATGGCTTACTCCATTTAGCTATCTACAAGCTGCATTGATAGGACTAGTTGTGTGTATCTTTGGCTTTTTCGGTGGTTTGGTGATGTCAGCTATCAAACGTGACCGTGGTGTAAAAGATTGGGGGCAGTTGATTCATGGTCATGGCGGGATGTTAGATCGGATTGATTCTATCTGCTTTTCTGCACCCATCTTCTTTCATATTTTGAGATATTGGTGGAGTTAATCTGCCAATATCAGTTAATCAGCAAAATTTGGGGTGAAATCAATGGAAGTAACGAATATTGGTTATATCCTTAAATTTTGATTTATTTTTTTAAACTCATTTTTTCCCATATTTTTCTTCATCATATTGTTTAGCCAAATCTAAACGATAAGTGTATTGCTCCCAACGATCAGGATATTCGTCCCTTTTTATTTTGTTCTTTATGTTCATTGAGAAAACTGAGAAATCATTTAAATTTGCCATACTGGGTTTATTAAATCCGAGTTTTTTTAATATTGCCTCTAACTCAATACTTTGTTCATCAAAACTTACTCCAACAACCCAACCAACAAATAAATAAATAAAATGAGCCTAGTAACTTCATGTTTTAATGTAGCTATTCCATCTCCTATTAACATTAACAAAGGTATGAATATAAAAAGACCTATGATACCTATACTCAAAAATAATTTTATAGTAGAAAATCTGTACCCTACTCTCCCTTTAACGACTTCTTGACTTGTCCATATATAATTGTTTTGTTGATCAATAACCGCTACTGCACAAGCATATTTATTTTGACCCGAAAGCGGTTCTGCAATTACTTTTACCATATCTCGTTTTTTAAACATTACCACTGGAAAACATCCAGTGAAATAATGCTTTTGATTATTTTTATCTGTAATTTCTAAGGCAAAATCACTGACTTCTATTCCTTCATCACTGGCTGCAAAACTGGCTAAAGCAGCATTCCCAATTTGCCCAACGAGTGCTGAACCTACAGCTATTGCTCCTGTAGCTGCTTGCATATTGGCATTTAAGTTTTGCATGGTTTCACTGGTTAACAGATCAGTTACTTCGCCTTCTACGATAAAAAGCCTTTTTGAAAATTCATCAATAATTTGATCTGTTTTTTTAAAACTCATTTTTTCCCATATTTTTCTTCATCATATTGTTTAGCTAAATCAATACGGTAGGTATAATCTTTCCAACGTTCATGCCCATATCCTTTGTTGTCTTCTTTGTTTTTCCAACTTAAATCATTGAGAGCATAATTTTGCAAATCTATTCGACTTGGTTTGTTAAATCCTAATTTTTTTAATATTGCCTCTAATTCAATGCTTTGACCATCAAAACTTGCTCCTATACGCCAACCAATACCAGTGAAAACAATAAGGGCCATTAAGGATGTTATTTGAATTTCTGTATCACTAAATAACATTTGATTTATCGAATCTGATATAAAATAATCTATGATTAGCTGTATAAACATTACAAATAAGCAAACTCCCCCCATTAATTTCATCCCAAATATTCTATATCGAAATCGACCTTTAACTACTTCTTGGCCTGTCCATGTATAACTGTTTTTTTGATCAATAACAGCTGCTACACGAGCATATTTATTTTGACCAGAAAGTGGTTCTGCGATCACTTTAACCATATCTCTTTTTTTAAACATTACTACTGGAAAACATCCAGTGAAATAATGCTTTTGATTATTTTTATCTGTGATTTCTAGAGCAAAATCACTAACTTCAATACCTTCATCACTAGCAGCAAAACTAGCTAAAGCCGCATTCCCAATTTGACCGACAAGTGCTGAGCCTACAGCCATTGCACCTGTACCTGTTTGCATATTGGAATTTAAATTCTGCATGGTTTCACTGGTCAATAGATCAGTTACTTCACCTTCAACAATAAAAATCCTATTTGTCAATTCGTCAATCATTCGGTCTGTTTTTTTTAAACTCATTTTTTCCCATATTTTTCTTCATCATATTGTTTGGCTAAATCAATACGGTAGGTATAATCTTTCCAACGCTCATGGATAAAATCTTTTTCTTGATTTTTCCAACTTAAATCACTCAATGCAAAATTTTGTAAATTCATTCGACTTGGCTTATTAAACCCAAGTTTTTTTAAAATAGATTCTAATTCTATACTTTGATCATCAAAGCTAGCACCTACTCGCCAACCAATGAATATAAAAACTAATATAAATGAAAAAGAAATTATTTGAATACCAATATTATTAATTAACATTTGCTTTATTGAATTTGTTATAAAAAAATCAAAAAGCAAAGCAAAAATTACTACAATAATACTAATGACTCCAAATAATTTCATTACAAAAACCCTATAGCGAATCCTTCCTTTAACAACCTCTTGCCCAGTCCATGTATAATTGTTCTGTTGATCAATAACAGCTACTGCACGAGCATATTTATTTTGTCCCGAAAGTAGTTCTGCAATTACTTTAACCATATCTCCCTTTTTAAATATCACTACAGGGAAACATCCTTTAAAGTAATGCTTTTGATTGTTTTTATCCGTGACTTCTATTGCAAAATCACTGACTTCTATCCCTTCATCACTGGCTGTAAAACTGGCTAAAGCCGCATTCCCAATTTGACCGACAAGTGCTGAACCCACAGCTATTGCACCTGTAGCCGTTTGCAAATTGGCATTTAGGTTTTGCATGGTTTCACTGGTCAACAGATCAGTTACTTCGCCTTCTACGATAAAAAGCCTATTTGACAATTCATCAATCATTCGGTCTGTTTTTTTAAAACTCATTTTTTCCCATATTTTTCTTCATCATATTGTTTAGCTAAGTCTAAACGATAAGTATATTGCTCCCAACGATCAGGATGCTCATCCATTTTTATTTTATTCTTTATATTTATTGAGAAAACTGAAAAATCATTTAAACTTGCCATACTTGGTTTATTAAAATCCAACTTTTTTAATATTGCCTCTAATTCAACACTTTGCTCATCAAAGCTTGCACCCACTTTCCATCCAATAAATAAACAAATAAATAAACAAATGAAAAAAGAAATAAATATAGGCTGACTTAAAAGAAATGAGATACCATTATCCTCAAATATCGAAAATAAAATAAAAATTATCATGACAAATATTCCTACACCACCTATTAATTTTATCCCAAAAATCCTATATCTTATTCGTCCTTTTATAATTTGTTGACTTGTCCATATATATTGATTTTTTGGTTCAATAACTGCTTTTACTATTGAATATTTTGTTGTAAAAGGCTCAGCCATAACTTTAATATTGTCACCAATTCTAAAATTAACTTCTGGAAAACATCCTTTAAAATAATGCTTTTGATTATTTCTATCTGTGATTTCTAAAGCAAAATCACTAACATCAATACCTTCATCACTAGCTGCAAAACTAGCTAAGGCAGCATTCCCAATTTGTCCGACTAGTACTGAACCGACAGCTATTGCACCTGTAGCCGGTTGCATACTGGCATTTAAGTTTTGCATGGTTTCGCTGGTCAATAAGTCTGTGACTTCTCCTTCAACGATAAAAAGTCTATCTGCCAATTCATTAATCATTTGGTCTGTTTTTTTTAAGCTCATTTTTTTCCATATTTTTCTTCATCATATTGTTTGGCTAAATCAATACGGTAGGTATAATCTTTCCAACGCTCATGGATAAAATCTTTTTCTTGATTTTTCCAACTTAAATCACTCAATGCAAAAATTTGTAAATTCATTCGACTTGGCTTATTAAACCCAAGTTTTTTTAAAATAGATTCTAATTCAATACTTTGCTCATCAAAACTTGCACCAACACGCCAGCCTATAAATAAGAAAAAAAATAAACAAATGAACAGAGTACCGCCTATAGGAGGATTAAATATAAGTGAAATCCCATATTTACCAAATATTGCAAATAAACAGAAAGTTAATACTGATAGGAACCCAACAATCAGTCCAAACTTCATAGATGTGATTCTATGTTGCATTCTTCCTTTTACAACTTCTTGCCCAGTCCATATATAATTATTCTTTATATCAATAATAGTTGCTGCATAAGCATATTTATTTTGACCCGAAAGCGATTCTGCAATCACTTTAACCATATCTCCCTTTTTAAACATCACTACAGGAAAACATCCCTTAAAGTAATGCTTTTGATTATTTTTATCTGTGAGTTCTAAAGCAAAATCACTGACTTCTATTCCTTCATCACTGGCAGCAAAACTGGCTAAAGCAGCTGTACCGATCTGTCCGACAAGTGCTGAGCCTACAGCCATTGCACCTGTACCCGTTTGTATATTGGTATTTAAGTTCTGCATGGTTTCACTGGTCAACAGATCAGTTACTTCGCCTTCTACGATAAAAAGCCTATTTGACAATTCATCAATCATTCGGTCTGTTTTTTTTAAACTCATACTATGACTACTCTATTATGCAAATAGTGTCTGAAAATCTTCGACTTCTTGTTGTTCCGACATTAGCTTATTGGTTTTTAAAGCTCTAAAAGTAGAATACTGACACCAACGTTGAAGCTTTGTTGCCTCCATATATATTAAAAAGGCGACTTCAACTAAAGTTAAAATTAAACCTATACCACTTGCCCAAGCAATCCAACGCAGTAAAGCATTCCGTACTATCTCTCGAGTAAGCTTTTTAACACTATATTTAGCCATAGTTTCACCAAAAACTTTAGCGCCCATCTTTTGAATCAATGGACTACCTCCAACACGGTTTAAATATGTCATTAAAGGTCCTATATAGGTTAAAGTTGCGCATAATCCCAAAAGAGCAGCAGCAGCTCCTGTAACTACACGAGCTGAATATAATATAATTAAGGAGGTAGGTATTCCTTCCTTTCCAGTCAAATTTTCAACTTTGTTGTAATCTAACCAAGCAGTAATTCCCCCTGCAATAGTACTTAAACTACCTGCTGCCCATTTAATACCTGCTCTTTGAATATTTGCTGCGCCTCGTGTGGCTGCTGCGCCAGCACCTGCATAAGATGTTTGAGTCGCCACTTCTCTTGCACCTTTTGCTAGACCATAAAAGATATCCAAAGCAAAAGCCATCAATGCGGATACAGATGCCACCAAAGCAGCAATTTGTACCGAGTCTTTATATTTTCCAGAGTTAAGCATATGCGCTAAATTAATCGCCTCTATAAATACAAGAATGCCTGATGCCCTCACCTGATGATAATTGTTGGTATTGTTCGCCATACCTTTACTACCCGCTTTTTCAATTTCTTCTAAGGTCAATGCCACTTGTTGTTTTTTTGCCATCGCATCATCGATCAATACATCCAAAGAACGCATTGTTGCTTCTTTTGCATTTTTTGAAAGCTGACTAGCTGCTCTTTCACTGAGTTCTGGACTGAGTTTGATATTTCCATAATTTTGTTTTTCAGGATTTATATTATGTACAATTTGATCAAATCTTAATTTTTCAGCCAAATCCCCCATCTGAGCAAAAAGTAACTTTTGAGAAATTGCACTTACAAATCGACTTTCTGCGGTTGTCCCCATACCTGCTCTAAAGACCACTCGAGAAAAGTTAGAAACATAAAGCATCACTTTCTTTTCTGTTTTAAAAAATCCGATATTGCCTTTATTTTTGTCTATTCCCTGATTCCTTGCCCATTCATCCCATGCAGAATCAGTTTTCTTTAAAAAGTCTATTGTGCCTTTCATGGCTTTTAGACCAACAGCGGTAAAATCAGTTGCAGCTTTTTTCAGTTCATCATGCTTTGCCTTGGCCTCTAACTGATTACTATACAAGCCACGAATAAATAAATTTTTACGTTCAAATTCTGGCTTTTTAACCCAGTCATCTAACTGTTTTGCACCTACTTCTGCACCTTCCATTCCAAATAACATAGACGCTACATGAGCTTTAAATGCACAACCACTTCGTAAATTTTTCTGATCATAGGCATCTAAAGCATCTAATAAACTTTCAGAAACAACCCAGTTCAAATGCTCTTGAGCACGTTGGTTTGCAACCTTCAAGGCTGTGTCATATTTTTGTGCTGCTTCCTGCTTAAACGCTTCTATTTCTTTATAGTTTAAGTTATCGAGTAGAACTTTGCGGTCAGCTTGGTAGTTGGCTTCCCCAACCTCTTCACCATAACCAGCACGTTTTTTCATTTTACGTTCATGATCTTCTATATGAGTTTTTTGCTTCGTTCTAGTTGCTCAATATCTGCTGTATCATTTCTTCTCCTTGCATCTGCAAGTTGCTGTTCAATAATATTTAACGTCCATTGATACCTTGTCTCGATTGCTGGTGCTGTTTGTTCATGAATTTCATTTTCGCGCTGTACGATTTTTGCCTTATTTTTAAGCAATGATCCTTCGATGCTTTCCACACGTTGCACTGAGTCCAGTTTACGCTGATTGGTGACACCGTATTTATCTTTTGCTTCTAAATAATCATCTACAGGGGCATAAGCTTCATTTCGATATTCATTTAGCTTTACAGTGATGCCAATTGGGTCATACAGCACTATAGATGCAAAGGCTTTAGGTTTCTCAGCAAATTTAGTCAGCAGTTTACTCCAGCGGTCAGAGCCAAATGACAAAGGGAAACTCACGCCGTCCTTTAAAGTTGAATTGTTTAAACAATGTTCTTGTTGTGATGATCCTTTAGCCCATCCTGCAACATCTATAGATTGCCATTTGCCTGAACTGACATATTCATCCGCTTTCGCTTGGTATTCTTTTCTTTTTTCATCAGTCATGGGGGCGTGGGTGTATATCAAATATGCCTTCTCGGCCAAATTCGTTGCAATATATTCAATGGTGACAAATGAGGCAAATAACGCATGTTCATTTCCTTTACATGCAAACTCAAGCACAGATACGGGTGCAGGTTTGTCTAATGGAAAAGATGATAAATAGCCTTGCGGTGTGACGATGTACCCGATCCATTGATAACCTTTTTTTCGCTTCACCATTGCATAAATATAACTAGAATCAATCATTTCAGTTGTATATTTGGAGTATGACAGTGCTATGTTTTTTACATTTTTCCCAAGTTGTGATGAAAGTTGTGGAGCTTTTTCTTGAGTTACCGTATAACGTAAAGGCAAAATCTGCAAACCAAGTTTTCGGCAAAAATTACATTGGTCTTTACTGCCTTTTGCATCTGAAGTTTGTTGATTGACTTGTATTGCTGCATTAGCAGCTTTTGTTATCGCATTTGGAGCAGCTAAAATCTCTTCTCCCTGTCTACGTTGTTCGGCTTTTTTGTTTTCTCTTCTTGCAAAAGCTTCTTTATCACCGCCCATTTTATTTTCCTTATTCCAATGTTTCTGTTTTAATCAATGCCCAAGAATCTTCAGCAACAAAATTCATCGCTTCAGTAAAATTATAATTTTCAGGTTCAGTGTTCCAGTATTGTTGAAGTACTTTTACAATATAAGGATGCTTCATAAAGCTGTGCCCAAGTACCTCTGCATATAAGCCATAACTGACTAAGTCGACATATCTGGTAATGTGGTATTGTTCATGTCCTTGATATAAATTTTTAAGAATCTGTTGTGATTTCAAATGATTGATATCAACTTGTTCTAATTCATGCGCTTTTCGAAAAACAATATTACTTATTTCAATCAAATCTAAAGCTAAGGATTGTTGTTCATTCACTTGCGTAATGGCTTTTTTCAGCAATTTTTTCTGTTGGATATTTTCCCAGTGAAAATATCCACTAGGATGGATAAATTCCCATTGAGTAAAATTTCCCAATAAACTATTCATTTGTTGTTCATTGAATATATGATCTAAATAAATCATTACTCGTGGGTCATACCATCGAAATAAAATTTTGGATTCAATATCTTGCAACACCAAACTGGTTTTAAACTTTTGGTTCAACTGATCATTTTCATAATGAGAAGCCCCAAAACCATGTACTAAATACTGATCATTGGAAATTTCAAAATTATTAAGTAAATGTTCTGCTAGCTGTGGTCCGATCTCTTTTAATATCTTTTCATCTAATATTTCTATAAAAAACAGATGTGTGTCTTTATAGCGATTGCCTTTTGCCAAGGGAATATAAATAATATTGTGTTCTCTTAAACACTTCTTTAAATCATCAAAAACATCGGGCGCTAATGTTTCATCAAGCAATACTAACAGCCGATGATGCTGGCTAAAGACTGCTTGCATTTTTTGATAAATTGCTTCTACGGAATGAAGTTCAGAGGATATCGCCGTTTGTTGTAGAAAGTTCTCACTCATCATAAGATCACCTTCGCTGATCCATTTTGAGCTGCCTGTCCTTGTTTCGCAGAGCAATCAGGCAAGTCTAAAGCTGGCGGATTTATAGAAGCTGGGGAAGTCAGTTTCTGTTGCCCAGATTTCACCTCAAATAAGCCACCTGTGGTTGAAAACACACCTGAACCATTAATCTTGAGTTCAGAACCATCACTGACCAACTTAATTTCCTTCGGACTGATGATATAAACTGCGTCTTCGGTTGAAATGATTTGAATGCCTTTACGTGCGATCATATCCAACCCATCACCCTGCGCTTGGATCTCAACTTTACCTTTTCCAGCAAATAACTTTGCACCTTCTTGTGCCGCAAAAAGGCTAATTTTAGCGCTGGCATGTCCAATCAAAGCCTTTTGTGTACTTAGGTTAATGCTGTCGCCTGATGTGTGGCTAATTTGCCCATCTGCTGAAAGATGAATATCTTCATTACTGGTAAGCGCAATTGAGTTTGGTGAAGCCAACATCATCACCGCAGACTTAAATTCATCTGCTTTTTTCGGATCTTGTTGAGCCAATACGTCGATAAAGCCTTTGATATTATCTAAAACTTCTAAAGGATCAGTCTGCTGATTCTTGGCAACCTCACTTAATGCTTTAGAGTTATTGAGACTACTTTCTAACTGATTTATGCCCGCGGTCACATCAAGGTGATTGCCCGAGGCTGAATCCTGAGCATAAGTACTCAGTAATAAACCTTGTCCTGCTCTTAATGCACCCCACTGGTCAGTTCTCAGTTCAAAGCCTTCACCTCGTCCTTCGCTAGTGTCTGTCTCTTTGGGATGACTTAAATTACCGAGGTTAAGTTGACTCACCCCATGACTGCTCTGTAACTGACTGCTGATTTGCTCAGTACTATCATCAAATCTAAGTTGGTTATAGCCACTGCCTTGATACTCTCGACTTTTTATTCCTGACAGTTTTTTGGTATCAGGCAGTTTACCTTTTTCATCAAACTTGCTTGGATGACGATGCGCTTCATGAATACGCCCCACCACAAACGGCCTGTCAATGTTGCCATCGAAGAAATCTATAACGACGACCTCTCCAACTCTCGGTAAGAATCGTGCACCATAGCCTTCACCAGCCCACGGCGTCAGTACATCCACCCAAGCTGAATCGGTGTCGTTATCATTGGAACCAGCACCACCATCGTGGCTATGATCTTGATTGCGGGTAAACAGAAAACGTACTTTGATCCTTCCCCACTCATCCACATGGATTTCTTCTCCACTTGGACCAACCACTCTGGCACGTTGGGGTGACGCAATCGGACGATGTTTTAATGGATTGTATTCTGGAACAGTGGTGATATTGCGACGTTGTAGCACCAACTGATTGGCTTGGCGTTCATCACTATTGTTTGTCGTGATATTGGTTATTTGCCAATTGCTTTGCTTAAGCAAATTTTCAACCTGATGGGTCAACTCTTTTGGTAGATTATTTTGATTATAAAAGTGCTTCGATATGATTAGGAATTGCTTATCGGAAAAATCGTGTTGATCAATTTCGGGATGCCCATTTAATTCAAAGATATAACCCACATGTGCATCACGTACTGTAGATATTGCGGTAAATTGTTTGGCTTGTGAGTCATAGTAGTTACTCAGATTTTCATTAAAACGTTCAATTTGACGATTACCTGATGCTGTTGCACCATCTTCTCCATTCAAGTCTTGGATCCATGCTGGGCTAAAGTGCCAAACTTGCTCAAGAGCTAAACTAGCATTGTCGTAGTTTTCACTATGCTTGTGTTTGCTTAGAACACTGCCTGCACCTTCTTCTATTTCCAGTACATCGGCTTGCCAACGTTGAATATGTACTGATGTAGGCTGAATAGAACGCTGTCCAATAAATGAGATAATGCTGTCCTGCCTTTCGGTGGGACTGCTACGATGAAAGCGAATATTCTTGCGTTCTAAGCTGGTGTATTGAGTATTGTTGTCAATCAAACGAAGCTTTTGAGGTTGAATTTGTTCACTGAAACTCGATACTTTAAGTTGGGCTTCATCAATTAAAGTATTAATCCCTTCAGAAAAAAGCAGACGTTGAACAAAGTCTATATCCCGTTCATTATTCTGCATAATAAATGGGCGAACATCGTAGTCTTTGGTTAAGCCACTTTTATCCAATGTTAGACTTGAAGCAAACAATGGACTTCGCTCGCGCCATTCCTGAAATATAACTTCAACTGCTTGAGGCGCAGACATATTCATAAACACTCTGGAATTTCTACGATGCTTCCAAAGTGCGGTTGGATCTTCAACTGTCAGGCGGTAAATCGTCAGCGCACCATCGCTCGCGCCCACATCTGCTTGGGTCACAATCCCTGAAATTCGATTGAGTTCTGATTTATCATTCACAATATCGACAGCCACTTGGCTACCGATAAATTGCTTTAATGGAATATTCATTGACGTAGACAAGCAAATCAATTGTAAATGAATGCCTTTGTTTAATTCATGCATCCCATCAATACGTTGTAAAAATACCAGTTGATTAAGATCAGTGTTTGAAAAAGACGCATGCATGGCACGCTTTTGAGCAGTAAGACCCAATTTTTCCAAAGCAAAATAAATATTATTAAACATGAGTTATTGTATAGTTGTTCTAAATTAAGCACACTCTACAAAAAAGATCATATTTTGTCCACATTTAATTTTATCTACATAATTTATTGTATTTCATTTCGTTTCGATAGTTTTCTCCGATACATTACCGCCCCCACAGTTAAATTAAATTTTTCGCATAATTCTTTTATAGAAAGTGTATTTAATTCCTGTTGATGCTCTCTTACCCAATTTAGAAGAGAAACTCGTTTTTTTTCACCTAATAATTCTTTTAAATAAGAACGAGAAGTTAAAATCTCCTGTTCAGTTTTATTGAGTCGTATCGCAATCTCTTTGATTGAATACTGTGTACTCAAAATGATCTCTTTATGTTCTAATCGCCACTCTTTTTTTTCATTCAAACGTTGTACACGTATGTCATTTAATGTAGGTATACCAAGTTCTTTACATACCAGATTATGCGCTCGCCTTGCAGCTTTAAGATTTTTTTTATTCAATAACGATTGTACTTCAAAAATATTTTCAGATTTAGCTAGTGCGTCTTTGTTGTTTTGTACAATTTTACGATTTGCATAACCAATTTTATTCTTACGTAGTTTGTTACTACGCTGAACTCCTTCCTTTCTTAAAAAGGTGCAATACTTTGTAACTTCAGTTTGAGTTAATCCATATTTTTCTTTTAACATCTGAAAGCTTTGAGTAAACAACTCATCTTGATGTTCAAACATCCAATCTCTTAAAGTAGATAAAGTATAGTCATATTTTTTTTGAAGACCCAATGCACGTCTAAATCTAGTGATTATTTTAACCGATAATCCGAGTAATTTCATAGATTTAACTCGATCATGTTTCTTTAAAAACTCAGCTAAATCATTGGTCAAAATGTAAACATATTGACTCTTTGCAATTTGCTCGTACATCCAACCTTTGTAGATCATAATCCCAGCTTGTGTATTTCGCTCTTCATATACATCCCAGTCTTCACCTTGCCAATCCTTAATTGTCTTTATTGGATAAATTTTATATCTTTTAACCATAACCATTAACATTTTTTGTATTCGTCAACAATTATTCTTTTATCAAATTTTACTTACAACTTAAAGAGATTTATCAAGAATAACTTAAAAAACAAAAATTATCTTTCAATGCATTGAACAAATTAATTTTTCAAGCAATAACGCCTAAATAGCAAGCAACCAACAGCTTAAGATACAAATCACGAATAAATCTACCAATTTTCATAGATTGACAGGTTTAAATCAGCTACATAACATCAGGGCAATCTTGGATACATAACATTGGTTTTATTTTGAATTTTCAGTATCAGTTAAAAATAATTTCTACAGTAGGCTTAACACTTGCGATCACAGCATGCTCGTCTTTGGGTGGTGGCTCTGTGCAAAAACGTGCTGCTAAACTTTCGACTGGAATCCAAAAAGCCTATTCTGTCTCTCCAGATGTTGCTAATCGCGTATCCCCAATCATTGTACAAAGCGCAGATCAATATGATGTAGATCCTTTACTGATTGCAGCGACTATACGTCAAGAATCGAGCTACCGTAGTTATGTTACCTCTCCATCTGGTGCTGTTGGGCTTACCCAAATCATGCCGCGTTATTGGCAACAAGCCTGCCCTGGTGATTTGTTTGATGAATATACCAATGTACGCTGTGGCACCATGATCTTGGCTAAATACAATCAAAGTGCAGGAAGCTGGAAAAAGGCCTTAGCCTACTATAATGTTGGACCCACAAATTACCAAACAAATCGTAAAATGAAACGCCAAGGTAAACGATACGCGAAACAAGTCAAACAACATGAAAAACAGTTAAAGTCTTCATTATAAAGTTTAAGAATAGAAACTGAATATCAATAAAATAAACCCACTCTTGCTGATACTTGAGCGGGTTTATTTTTTAGTCCATAGCAACAATAAACAGCATAAACATAAATGATTTAATTCAATCTTAATCTGCTGAAATATCTTCAAACAAAACGGAAGACAAATAACGTTCACCCGCATCAGGAAGAATCACCACAATAGTTTTGCCTGTATTTTCAGGACGGGCAGCTAATTTTGCTGCAGCAGCTAAAGCCGCACCACTAGAAATACCGACAAAAATACCTTCTTGAGTGGCACTTTGACGGGCAAAATCAATCGCTTCTTGGTTGTCGATAGCAATAACTTCATCTACTAAATCTAAATCCAAGTTTTTAGGAATAAAGTTTGCACCTATCCCTTGGATCTTATGTGGCCCAGGCGTTAACGTTTCACCACGTTTGGTTTGTCCAATAATTGGTGAATCTGCGGGTTCTACAGCAACGGAGTAAATCGCTTGCTGCTTGACCTTTTCAAAATAATTTGAAATACCTGAAATAGTACCGCCAGTTCCGACACCAGCAACAAGGATATCGACTTTACCGCCTGTTGCTGCCCATATTTCAGGACCTGTTGTTGTCTCGTGTATTTTAGGATTGGCCGGGTTTTCAAATTGTTGTGGTAAATAATAAGTTTCAGGTTGTTCAGTCGCTAAACGTACCGCCTCGTCAACTGCGCCTTTCATACCTTTTGCGGGTTCAGTTAAAATTAAATTTGCACCCAACGCTTTTAATACTTTACGGCGCTCTATACTCATACTTGCAGGCATAGTTAAAGTAATAGCATAACCTTTTGCCGCTGCTACAAATGCCAATGCAATACCAGTATTCCCGCTGGTTGGTTCTACAATATGCATACCTTTTTTCAAAAGCCCCTTCGCTTCTGCATCAGCAATAAGTGCAGCACCAATTCGATCTTTAACAGAAAAAGCAGGATTACGACTTTCAATTTTTGCTAAGACCGTTGCACCACCTGTAATAAGACGGTTGATACGAATCAGTGGTGTATTCCCAATTGCCTCAGCGTTATTAGAATAAACAGCGATACCTAAGTTTTCAGTTGCTGGAAAATTTGGATCTGTAGACATGACCTTTCCTTGAATTTAAATGAATTTATATCAATCTATCATAATGCTTTTCTATGAAACTTTGATATTGAGTAACTGAATTTAATTATACCAATATCGAAATAGTTTATTGATAAAAATCATAAGTTTAGTTTTTAGGCAAAGTGTTTGACCGATTTGTCGTCAAATCAAACTATATATTTGTATATTATTTCAAGCATAATAACGATATGACTCATATTTAGAGAATATTATGGCAAGCAATGCTTATCAAAAATTTTATCGTCAATTTACAAAAAAAATCTTAGATAAAATCGTCAGCCCACAAGTATTAGGCGATACAAAAACTCTTGAAAATACAGTTAATGATCCAAACACAGCCAATTTTCCGATTTGCTATGTCATTCAAGATGACTCAACTTCAAATAAAGTCTTGATCGACAATGAAACAGAAAAAAGAAAACTCAGCCCTGCTTTTGCGCCACTTAACCTAGGGTCAGATTATCAGGAAGATGATCGTTTTATCACTTTAGAACCGACCAAAAGCAACGCCTCTGCATACTACCCAGACAAAATTATTCGTTTGGTCGAATATTTATTAAAACACCCTGAACAAGATGTGCTTTTAGTACCAACAACGATTTTATGGGGGCGTGCGCCGGAAAATGAGGACAGTTGGTATAAAGCATTGATGACCGATGCTTGGGCGAAGCCAACGGGCATTAAACAAGCACTCAACATTACCCTCTATGGCCGTAACAATTATATTGAATTCCATCAAGCAGTTTCTTTACGCCAGTTAATTGACTCAGCCATTGAACTCACACCCAATTTTTCACCAGCGCACTATGTGGTGACTGAGCTCAATAAACAATTTAATGGCTATAAAGAAGCAATTCTTGGTCCTGATATTTCAGATCGTCGCAATGTGATTAACAAACTCATGCTGAGTGATGCGGTCAAAGAAGCCATTCTCAATGAAAGCATTCATAAAAAAATCAGCATCAATGAAGCCGAAGCACTCGCGCATAAATACCTCGATGAAATCGTCTCTGATTTTTCTTATTCAACCTTACGCTTTGCTGAAATTGCTTTAACTAAATTATGGACCCAACTCTATGACGGTATCGAAGTACATAATTTCGATACGGTTCGTGAACTTGCCAAAGATTATGAAATTGTCTATACCCCTTGTCATCGTAGCCACATTGACTATTTATTATTGTCTTATGTGATTTATAACCGTGGCTTGATGGTTCCCCATATTGCAGCAGGTATTAATTTAAATATGCCTGTGGTTGGGCAACTGATGCGTGGTGCAGGCGCATACTTTATTCGACGTAGCTTTAATGGTAATGCGCTTTATACGGCTGTTTTCAAAGAATATATCTACAGTATGCTCAATCGAAATACCCCTATGGAATACTTTATTGAAGGTGGTCGTTCTCGTACTGGACTTTTATTGCCGCCTAAAAAAGGGATGCTCGCAATGACCATCCAAAGTTATTTACGTGGGAATAGCAAACCGATTGCCTTTATTCCGACTTACTTTGGATATGAAAAACTGATCGAAGGCAGTTCATACATAAAAGAGCTGGGTGGGCAGAAAAAACAAGCTGAATCACTATTTGGACTACTTAAATCTATTCAAAAAATTGAAAAAGTCTTTGGTGTTGTCCATGTCAATTTAGGTGAACCGGTTTTCCTTGAAGAGATCTTAAAAAAGAACAATGTTCCACAACATGTTGCTTTGCATGAAGAGATGCCTGAGTCGGTTAAAGCCACGGTCAATGATGTGGCGTTTGATATTTTGGAAAATATCAATAAAGCGGTCGTGATTAATCCTGTTAGTTTGATTTCTCTGGTCTTGTTAAATGCACCAACGCATGCTTTGGCAGAGCGTGAAGTATTGGTACGTTTAGAACAATTCCGTAATCTACTCAAACAGCATCGTTATGATGATCGTATGCAAATTACCGAGCTTTCCAACACAGAAATCATTCAATATGCCATGAAGCTAAAACAAGTTGAATTGATTGAGCATGATAATGAGCGCTGGGTGAAAGTCAGTGATATACAGGTGGGATTGCTTAAGTATTTCAGTAATAACATTCTGCACACGTTTATCCTGCCTGCACTGATTGCCAAAGTATTACGTGTTGAAACAGAGCAGCAGCAATTTGAGATTCCAAAATCTGATTTATATACCCAAGTCATCAAACAATACCCACTTATACAAAAAGCCTTCTTTTTAAAATGGGATGAGTCTGAGATTGAGAGTGAAATCACACAAATTATCGATTATTTTGTTGCGGAGAAATTAATCACACTTGAAGCGGATCAAAGCATTAAGATTTCAAATGCAGATCCTAAAATTCGTTTACTTTCAGCCTTTGCTCATTTGTATGATGTCAATGTTGTGAAAGAACCTGAAAAAGAAAGCAAAGAGAAATAATCTTTTAAGCTTTGACGATGATCTGCAATAAAAAAGTTCCTTCAACCATTTGGATAAGGAACTTTTTTGTAAGCGTATAGCAATATGACTAATTGATTTACTTTAAAGCAAAAAATGATTTTTAGTTATTACTTAGACGTTTTTCTTAGTCCGTTTTAAATGCAATAAAACCATGATAATTCAATACTTGAGCAAAACTTTCCACACGCTTAAAACCTGCTTGTAAATACAAAGCGCTCATTTCATCAACAGAAATTAAAGCAAAATCTTGTTCAATACGTTCTGCCATAAGTTGCGCCTGTTTTTCTGTTAATCCTGTTGCTAAACTCAGATTTTTTAAAGCTTGTAATTGTTTGGCATTCGAAATTTCCATCAATTCATAACTTAAACATAGACCAGTACTGCTTAGGTGATTTGCAATATCTTTTAAGAATTGTGCTTTTGCATCAACTGGAACAAAATGTGAAACCAAGATAGCCAAAGCCACATCAAAACTCTCATGGACTCGTTTAAGAACAGATGTATCACCTTGTACAAACTGAATTCGAGAACAAAGCCCTAAACCAGCTATATGTTGTTTGGCTTTATCAATCATATTTGCTGCAGGATCGATTGCTGTAAAATTCCAGTGAGGAAATTGCTCAGCCAAATATTGCAGTTCATAACCTGTACCACATCCCACGACTAAAATCTTCGCTTGAGTCAATACATAGCTCTTTAATACAGCATGGACTTGTAAATGTATCAGTTCATAGCCGGGAATTAATCTACGAATATGCGCATCATATCCTTCAACTACAACTGGATTATTAAAGTCCTTTGCCATTCCTTTAACCCTTGCAATGATGATTAATATTATTCCTGAGGATGTTTAACTTTCACTGCCTGCAAACAAAAATCAGCGATTTGTTTTACAAAATACTCTTTATAGCTTTTATCAAAACGCTTGGTCTTGGCGATACTTAAAGGTTCAATCACAACAAAAGTCATTGCACCCACGATGCACAATGCGGTGGTGTTTAAATCCTCAAAAATAAACTCACCTGAATGACGCCCTTCGGTCAAAATTTTAATAATACTTTCTTTAATCAATTGCTTGCTTTGAAAACGTTCTAACTCAAATTGAGGATCGACAGGTTCAAACAATAACGAATAAGAAAGTCGAGGGCTGTTCATTGCCCTTTTTACAAAGGTTGTGACAGCTCGATCTAGTTTTTCTAGCGCGCTGAGTTGGGTATGTGCAATATCATTGAGAATATTGACTTCGATATGAATCGCTGCATTTAAAACTTCAATCAGTACCTGATTTTTATTTTCAAAATAACGATAGACCAGTCCACTTGAAACGCCTGCCCGATCTGCAATCGCTTGAATTTGTGCATCTTTAAATCCTCCTTGTGCAACCAGCTCTCGTGCAGACAATAAAATCATCTCGCGGTTCTGTTGCATTTTCTCTTCCATGACAGAGGATCTTTTATAGTTCATAGCGATACGTAAATTCCTTTCCAAATAAACTGGCAATGAATAGTTTGTCCTTGCTGATACCACAAGGTAATTCAGATTAAATACTAATAAATTTTGCCGCAATAAGCTATCCACCCTGATCGCTTCATTCAATATTTAATAAATCATTGATGAGCTTACAGATCTTGTTGAGGCTATTTTGTACCCTTGCTGATTTATCAATTCCTGATCGATCAAAACAGTCATTTTAAATTACTCCTTTTTAGAAAATGAACCTTTTTAAATCATTAATTGATTCTACAATATTCTTAAATGATCTGAGGCAACTTCTTAAGACAATGCAAACATGAGTTGTCCGATAATCCCCCCTTAAATTGGTCATTAGCCCCCTTTATTAAACCCACTAAAAATGATTCACTAAAATCATAAAGATTTCAGATAAAAATTAAATAAACTAATAGCTTAACCTCTATTGTTCACTTTGTTTATCTGAATTTTATATGCTAAATAAAAAAAACATTCAAGGAAAGAAAAGCATGAAAACTCAATCACTGATTCTCAGTGTCCTCAGCATTTTACCCACTGCATATACTCATGCAGCTGCGATGGATCAATCTGGTCAATCGATACTGGCGTTTCTTGAAGACAAGAATTATTTCGAAGCCAGTATTGCCACAGTTGACCCAGAAGTATCAGGCAAAGTCCGAAATCGACCTGATTTAGTCAATACAGGGAGCAATGATTTAACTACAGGTGATATGGCACAATCATATCAATACTATAATGCTGCTTTAAAACTGCAAATTGCGCCAAAAGTTTCCTTTGGGCTCATCTATGATCAACCTTATGGTGCTGCAATCGAATATCCTTTACGTAGTAATAATACCTTCTCTGATACCGAAATCAGTATGAAAGGTACCATTGCGGATGTTGATACTCAAAATATTGCGATGTTATTTGGTTTTCAGCCAGATGCCCATTTTAACCTTTACGGCGGTGCGGTATACCAGACAGTCAAAGGCAAAGTGTCTTTGCGTGGTAATTCGATGAGTGTGTTTAATGGCTATGATGCTAATTTTAAACAAGATAATGCTGTTGGATGGCTTGCTGGTGCTGCTTTTCAGATTCCTGAAATTGCTTTAAAAGCAGCGGTAACTTATCGTTCTGAAATCAAGCATAAAATAGATGCTCAAGAAACGATTTTTGGACAACCTTTAGCATTCACCACTGATAAAGATACAGAAATCAAAACGCCACAATCGGTAAATTTAGATTTTCAAACAGGCATCTATAAAGACACGCTGGCATATTTAAATGCACGTTGGGTAAATTGGAAAGATTTTAGAATCCGTCCAACACAGTTTGGTGCACTCACTGAACTGGCAACAGCTGAGTTAAGCCAAGGCCTGTATGCTGGTGGATTCAATCTCGATGACTATCAAAAAGACCAATACAGCATCACTATTGGTTTAGGACATCAATTTACACAAAAATGGGCTGCGTCGGCTGATGTTTCATGGGATTCTGGTACTGGAAATCCTGCTTCTGTATTGAATCCTACCAAAGGCGGTTGGGGCTTAGGGTTGGGTGTTCAATACAATCCTGCTGAAAATTATTTTATCGCAGGAGGCATCAAATATATTTGGATTGGGGATGCCACGGCACAAGATGGTACCTATTACATTCCGGTACCCGGTGCTTCAGAAATTGCCCAACAAGGTGATTATCGTGACAACAATGCCATAGGCTATGGTTTAAAAATAGGTTACCGTTTCTAATGCTCAATGCATGATCTTGTTAAAATTGTTTTTAGCGTAGACTTCATTCTAGTGTATATACTTGAGAATGAAGTCTTTTTCTTTTTATTCAAAGACAAATTCATTTTTCCGTCATTTGTATACGCTATAAATTTTAATGATCAATATGAATAAACCTCAGTAAAAAACCAACTTAATTAAAGGATCTAAATATGAAATTATTACGTTTAATTCCAATTCTCGCTTTAGGCACTATCTTAACCGCATGTGGTGGTATGCCAAAGGAATGTGAAGAATCTTGGAAGCATATGGAAGACTTGGCAAAACAAAGTGGCATTCCTGAAGATTCACTAAAAGAACAGAAAAAAGCCTTTGAAGAAGAAATTAAAAAGTTATCTAAAGAAGATGCTATTCAAGCCTGTAAAGCACAGTCTTCAATCATTGGCATGGTTAAGTAATTTATCATTAATCTACAAAATGGATGCTTCAATTTGCAGGCATCCTTTTTTTTCCTGTAAATAAAAACTAAAACTTTAATTTTCACATTTTAATCGTCACAATTTTTTGCTTCACTATAAATAAACATTGGACCTAAATCATAAGTCTGATCATGCCTTTTCACTTGTGGAATAAATGCACTTGAAATTGAGCCATCTAAATATAAAGCTTGATCTGTTTTAAGCTGCGACTTAAAAATATCAGCAAAATTATAAAAATTAATTTTTCCACGACTTATCACGAAATACAGTTGATTATTTTTAATTCCCACCCCATTGCGAACTTTTAATGAATCTGAGTTTTTAACGAAAATTGGATTGATCTCACCATTGATCAACAACATTGGACCAGATTGGGTAGCATAGCGAGCTTTAAAATTAGATTTAAGATATTGCTCTGTGGTTTTAATCACAGCTTGCTTATTGTTCCAAGCAACCACGCCATTGGGTTGCATAAAAAAATTACCAAATTTATTTTTTTGCTGGTTTAATTCTGTTTGTTGTTTACCTTGTTCAATGTATAAACCCACTGGTGCAAAATTTGGATGATACATTCCTGCATTCATGGCAAAACTGATCTGGCATTTTTTATGCTCTTTTTGTACAGCTGCGAACTTTTTATAAGTTTGTCCTTGTTGGTTTTTTAAAAATAGTTGTAGCTGATCAAGATCGTCGATACGTACAGCATCTGCGATCACCTTCTTGTCTTTGATTATTTTGATATAGTCGGTATTGGCATTGACTTGAAAGGAAAGTGCACTCAATCCCATCATGCTTATCAGCGCATATACTCCAGTTTTCAAATTCATAACAACCCCATTCAAAGTGTTATATTTTATCGTGTGATCTATTGAATAATGAAGGCTAATTAGCATTTTTAATGCATTTTTTTACGTAATTATCACTTTAAGGGCTATCAAATTCATTTTGCATCGTTATAATCAAACTATCCTTTCAATTAAATACATGTGTACACTTTATTTGAACTGAGTGGGAATATGCAGACAAAACAAATAGCTAAATACCCGTTAGGTGCGCATTTAATCGTCAAACATTTTGGCTATAGCCATCATGGAATCTATGCTGGAAAAGGTCGTGTTATACATTATTCTGGACTGGCACATTTTGTAAAAAAACGCCCAATCGAAATCACTTCACTTGAAAAATTTTCACATGGTAAAGTGATCCGTGTCCGTTACTATGATCAACCTAAGTTTTCTGGTCGTCATGTGGTTCGACGTATGCGTACACGCATGCACGAAAATAGCTATCATTTAATTATCAATAATTGTGAACATCTGTGTAGTTGGGCAATTACAGGGGTTGAAAGTAGTCCTCAAGTGGTAAAAATGATGAACCGTTTAACCACGATTGGCTATATCAGTTCAATCATGACCTATATGAATGGCTTATTTTTAACAGTTGCAACCACCTGTTTTGCTTTAGTTTTATATATAAAAATGAAACTCAGGGCTCAGTCAAAATTAAAACTTCCAACCTATTTATCTCTTAAAGAACAACAGCCTAAAAAGTAAAATACTCAACGAGGTTCTTCACATGACCTTAAGTAAAGCCCTGATTTTAAAATACCATTAAAATGGTGGAAATTTGTCTTCAACCAATTTGAGTTCTAATCCGTATTCCAAATAAGCTTTTAAACCATCCAGCACTGTGGTGAATCCTCCAGTTGCATCTATAATAAATTGAATTAGTTCAGAGCCTTGAAGCGAAATATCATAATTTCTAATTTTTAAATAAGTTTGCTCTGAGCTGATTTCTTCAAATATAAAATCTACCGATGTTTTGGGTTCACCCCAAGTAATTTGAATCAATTTATTTTCAATAATGTTAAATACCATAACCTTTGAGCTGACTTGATACTTATCCCAACTCCATTGCACAATTTTGCCTTCTTTTAGTGGTCCTGTAGATCGACTAAACCAGAATTTTGAAGTAATGTCAGGATCAATAAATGCATTAAAAACCGCAGACACGGGTTTACGAATTAACATTTGAGTTTCAATGGTTGGATTCATTCTTATTACTCTTCTAAACTTATATTGAATTATATAGATAACAAAGTGATACTGATAACATAAGTGCTATGTAATCAGTATCATGTTTTTGTTAATAAATTTAACCAATTAGTTTTGAATAAGTGATGATTCAACGATGCTCTGATAGCGCTCTGAAAATTGACCATTCCAATATGGATAATATGGATATGCTGGATAAACCGCACTGGCTTGATTTAAACGCTGTAATTGTGAATCCATAAGTACTAGATCTTTTGCAATGAGATTATCTTGCAGTTGTTGTTGATTTCGAGCACCAATCAATACAGTCGAAACGGTAGCTCGTGTTAACAGCCATTTTAAAGCAATTTGTGGGACTGAATATCCCGTTTCTAATGCAATCTGTTTTAAAGTATCGATCACTTGATAAAGATATTCTTTGTTTACGGGTGGTGCAAATTGTGCTGTTTCATGTAAGCGACTATTTTCAGGCATAGGACGCTCACGATCAAACTTACCCGTCAAACGTCCCCATCCTAAAGGACTCCACACAACAGCACCAATATGCTGATCATGATTTAAAGGCATCAATTCCCATTCATAATCCCGACCTATCAATGAATAATACACCTGATGTGCTACCATTTTTTCATAACCATAACGATCTGCAATCGACTGTGCTTTCATCAATTGCCAGCCTGAAAAATTAGATGCCCCGATATAACGAACTTTTCCGCTTCGGACCAATTCATCTAAAGTTTTCATAAGCTGATCGAGTGAAGTAAAGCTATCAAACTGATGTAACTGTAGAACATCGATATAGTCTGTATTTAATCGTTTTAACGATTGCTCTACTGCATGAATTAAATAATGACGACTAAATCCGACCTGATTCACTTGCTCATTGCTACGAAGCGCAACTTTAGTTGAAATAATCGTACTGTGCCGATAAGGCGCTAATGCAATTCCAAGCATTTTTTCAGATTCACCGTCTGAATACACATCGGCAGTATCAAAGAAATTAATTCCTGCATCTATACATGTGCTAATCATTTGATTCGCTTCGATCTGCCCTGTTTGTCCCCATGCAGAAAATAGAGGACCTTTTCCTCCAAAGGTTCCAGCACCAAACCCCAGCTCAGATACTTTTAAACCAGATTCGCCTAAAAAATTATATTTCATGATCATTCACCTTGATTGAATAATGTGTCTCATCACAAAATAACAACTTGGTATTGTTTAAAAAATCAGGATAATAAGAAATTACTTTTTCGATTTTATGGAAAATGAATACACAAGACTTTCATTTCTTCTTACGTGTCGCAGATTTGGGTTCAATCAGCCAAGCCGCAAAAGAAGCCAATATTGCAGTTTCAGTGGCAAGTCAACGAGTGCAAAGGCTTGAAAATCAGCTTAGCCTTAAACTTTTTTATCGCACGACACGTAAACTGAGTCTGACTGAAGAAGCCAAAATATTGATTAAGCAAGGACGTCCACTTCTCGATAGTTTTCAAACATTGACCGAAAATTTAAAGCTTCAAGATCAAAAACTTTCAGGGAGCATTAATATCACGGCTTCCGCAACCTTTGGAACCCAGATACTAGTTCAAGTTATTGCTGAGTTTTTAAAACACCACCCTGAATTATTAATCAATCTAGATTTAAATGACCAAAATGTAGATCTTATTACCCAAGGTATGGATATCGCAATTCGCATAGGCAAACTACAAGACTCTTCTTTAATTGCAAAACCTTTATCTATCAATAAACGCTTACTTTGTGCTGCACCTGAATATCTAGCTAAATTTGGTATCCCCAAACGTTTAGAGGATTTACAGCGACATCGTTGTATCGTGCAGCGTCATCAACAAGGCATCACCAATACATGGAACTTTCTGGATCATGCTAAATCCAATCAAAGATTAAATATCCACGTAAATGGCTATTTTATTAGCAACTCAGGCGAAGGGATTCGTCAGGCGTCTTTGGCAGGGCTCGGCATATCCAATCACTCACTTTGGCATGTCAAAAACGATTTAGATTCAGGAAAACTGGTTCATGTGCTTCCTAATTTTATGGTAGAACCCACTGCTATTTATGCTGTTATTCCAGATAAAAAATTAATCTCTGATAAAGTAAAAGTTTTTATTGAGTATTTACAGGATTACTTTAAAGAATTCTAATGATGATTTGCCTAACATTATTCGTTATTCTAAATGACAAACATAATCTACAACTTCGCTAGATTGCAGACTAAAACGACTATTTGCAGGTACAGTAAAAGATTCTCCACAACTGTAGACCTCCATTTCTTCTTGATCTGCTATCCGAACCAAGCATCTTCCAGAAACAATTTCAATGCGCTCAGTCACATGAGTTTCAAAAGTTAAAGGTTTCTCTGTGGGTAAAATTACCCCCAATGTTTTCTTCGAACCATCTTTACATTCGATAAGATAACTTATTGATCGTCCTTTATAATGGACATTAGGTTTAATATGGACCGTAACAAAATCAAATTGGGAAGACATATATTTGTCCTGATTATTATTTGTGCATTTACTATATCTTTTTTCTATAGTATTACTCAATCAATTTTAAACAACATGAAAAAAACCTAGCCAAAGCTAGGTCTTAATTCATGATTTCATTCAGGATTGAATAAAATTATTTACCCGGTTTAAAGCTATCTTTCAAATCTAAGACACGATTGAACACAGGTTTATCTGCTGTATGATCATATTGATCCGCAACAAAATAACCCTCGCGTTCAAACTGGAAACGATCTTCTGGCTGCGCTTGTGCCAAAGCAGGCTCAATTACCGCTTGAAGTACTGTTAAAGATTCTGGATTTAAATTTGCTAAGAAATCATCATCCGCATCTGGTGCAGCTTCGGTGAATAAACGATCGTAAACTCGAACCTCAGCAGGAATCCCTTTCGACGCAGAAACCCAATGTACAACGCCTTTCACTTTACGACCTTCTGGGTTTTTACCTAAAGTTTCCGGATCAATAGAACATTTCAACTCGATCACTTCGCCATTGGCATCTTTAATCACTTCATCACACTTGATCACATACGCATGACGTAAACGCACTTCACCCTCAGGAACTAAACGTTTAAAACCTTTTGGCGGAACTTCTTCAAAGTCTTTACGATCAATAAAAATTTCAGAGGTTAAAGGAATAATACGATCGCCCATATCTACATTTGGATGACGTGAATGGCTTAAATTCAAATCTGCTGGCAAGTTGGTCAAAGTCACTTTCAGCGGATTTAAAACAGCCATACCACGTGCTGCTGTATTTTCAAGGGATTGGCGAATACAGAATTCAAGCATAGCCACATCAACGATACCGTCTGTTTTAGATACACCTACACGCTTACAAAACTCACGTAACCCTTCAGGAGTAAAACCACGACGACGCATGCCCACCACAGTTGGCATACGCGGGTCATCCCAACCATGAACATAGTTACCTTCTACTAATTTACGTAATTTACGTTTAGAGGTAATCGTATAATCTACATTTAAACGGCTAGATTCATACTGACGTGGAACCGATTGTGAGTGCACTTTCTCAACAACCCAATCATAAAATGGGCGATGGTCTTGAAACTCTAAGGTACATAATGAATGTGTAATCCCTTCAATCGCATCTGACAATGGATGAGCATAGTCATACATTGGGTACATTTTCCATTTATCACCAGTTTGGTGATGTTCTGAATGAAGTACACGATATAGAATTGGATCTCGCATATGTACATTTGGTGATGTCATATCAATTTTGGCACGTAATACTGCTTCACCTTCGGCCAATTCACCATTGTTCATTTTTTCAAAACGAGCAAGGTTTTCTTCAATAGATGCATCACGATAAGGTGAGTTTTTACCTGGCTCGACAAAATTACCACGGTTAATTCTAATTTCTTCTGGGCTTTGTAGATCTACATAAGCATCGCCCTGTTTGATCAACTGAACTGCCCAAGCATGTAATTGGTCAAAATAACTTGATGCATAGCGAGGTTCGCCATTCCATTCAAAACCTAACCATTTTACATCATTGGCAATACCGTCAACATATTCTTGTTCTTCAGCATCTGGGTTGGTGTCATCAAAACGCAAGTTACATAAACCATCGTATTCTTGAGCGATACCAAAATTTAAGCAAATAGCCTTTACATGGCCAATATGTAGATAACCATTTGGCTCAGGTGGAAAACGCGTAACAACTTTTTGTGTACGGCCCGCTGCCAAATCTTCTGTAATGACTTGGCGTACAAAATCTAAGCCCGCTTGTTGTTCTTGCTGCGCATTATCGACAGGGCTTGGACTATTTGTCGGAGTTTTCGGCAGTTCTGAAACAACATCATTTGGCTTCATAGTTGATAAATCACTTCTAAAAGTTAAAATTGAATATATAAAATGTGATTTTATCCTTTTTTAACAAAAGAATTTCACATTTTTACTTGCTATGTAGTTTACAGTTTGCTTATGCTTCTCTCAACCAAAAACCCATGACATTTTTAGTCATGATTAGGAGATTATAGAATGAGTTTTCCTCAAGTCGAATTAAACACCAACAAAGGACGCATTGTTCTTGAACTTAACTCTGAAAAAGCACCAAAAACTGTTGCTAACTTTTTAGAATATGTTCGTGATGGTTTTTATGATGGCGTAATCTTCCATCGTGTTATTGACGGTTTCATGATCCAAGGCGGTGGCATGGATGAAAACTTCAAAGAAAAAACCACACGTGATTCAATTGAAAATGAAGCGGACAATGGTTTAAGCAATGATGAGGGTACAGTTGCAATGGCACGTACTCAAGCACCTCACTCTGCTTCTGCACAATTTTTCATCAATGTAAAAAATAACTCTTTCCTTAACCATACAGGTAAAACTGCTCAAGGTTGGGGTTATGCAGTATTTGGTAAAGTGACTGAAGGCTTAGACATCGTTGAAGCAATCAAAGGTGTTCGTACAGGTAACCGTGGTTATCATGCTGATGTTCCTTTAGAAAACATTGTGATTGAATCTGCAAAAATTATCTCTGAATAATTTATAAATCCTCCCGGAGCTTCTTTTAAATAAAGGGATATTGTTCCCTTTACTAAGCAAGGTTAGGAGGAGTTATTAAATAGGAAAAATAAGTGACCTATCTGTTTATCGCTGATTTACATTTGTCACCAGAACACCCTCGACTGGTTCGAGGGTTTTTTGATTTATTAGAACACTATAAATATCAACATACACAACTGTTTATTCTCGGTGACTGGTTTAATGCTTGGATTGGGGATGATTATACTGCGCCTTGGTTAGATGAAATTATTGAGCATCTAAAACAATTTTCCTTGCAAGCTGGTAATCAAATTTATTTTCAAGTGGGTAATCGTGACTTTGCTTTAGGGGAAAAATTTTTAAATCAGTTTGATGGCAAACTACTTCCCGAATTTTATACATTTACCATAGCTGATAAACAATTTCGACTTGAACACGGCGATGCTTTATGTACCGATGATATCTCTTATCAACGATTTAAGAAAATTATTCGCAATCCGATTGTATTGGGACTTTTAAAAAGTACTCCACTTGGTTTTAGACAAAAACTTGCTAATGGTTTTCGTAAAAAAAGCCGTGAGTCTCAACAAAATAAGTCCTATGAAATTATGGATGTTAACCAACAAGCAGTAGAAAAAGCAATTAATAATGTCGATCTGTTGGTTCATGGTCACACTCATCGCCCTGAAATTCATGATGTAAATGGTAAAGCTAGAATTGTTTTAGGAGATTGGCGTGAAAAAACATCTGAAGCAATGATTTTAGAAGTGGATGAAAATGCGGATTGGAAATTTATTAAGTGGATTATTCAATAACTCCCCCCTTAAACTAAACAGATTTAATAATTCCATAAAATTAAAACCATCCAAACATGAATCAATATCACAGAAAGCTTAATAGTAAAAATAGACGAGAATGCTTATTAGTATATTATCCAGCAGAGAGCAAAAATTGAGCCTATAAATAATATTATGTCTTTCAATTTATTCCACTTTTTCATGGAGTAAAAAATGATAAAAGAATTTTAATACTTAATTATTAAAAAATGTCTTTTCCTCTACACTACTCTATCAAATTTCTCTTAAGTTAATACTGTTAAATGAGTTTCTGATCATTCTAAAACCAATGATTTTTCTGCTGTAATTAACGAATCCAGTCTATTGTAATACCAGATAAATAGCGGATTTAAGAGTTTAATAAAAACACGAAATAAAATATTAAGAATTAATCAATTAATTTATGCTTTTTTGCAGGGGTATATTGGTTCAAATTTAATCCATTGATAAAATTTACAAATATTTATCACAGCTAAAAAAGATTTTTCACCTTTATTTACGTTTTGAAGATTCACATTTCGCCATTTTAGCATACAATATATCGAAAATTTACGATATATGAGATCGCCTTATGGATGTATTAAATGTAGCAAAAACACGTTACACCACAAAAGCTTATGATTCTTCTAAAAAGATTCCTCAAGCACAATTTGCACGTTTACTTGAAATCCTGCGTTTAACCCCATCGTCAATCAATATCCAGCCTTGGCATTTTTTTATTGCTGACAATGATGCAGCTAAACAACGTATTGCTAAAGCCTTAGTCGGAAAATATAGCTACAACGCACCAAAGGTTTTAGATTCATCACATACGATTTTATTCTGTACCAAAGCAGATATTACAGAACAGCACCTGAGTAATTTACTTCAGCAGGATGATCTCAGTGGCCGCTTTAAAGATGACAAGGCTAAGCAAGGTCAAAAAGACAGTCGTACAGGCTATGTCTCTTATTATCGCAATGAAAAAGGTGATATTCAGCGCTGGGCGGAAAATCAAACCTTTATCGCACTGGGTCAAATGCTATTAGCTGCAGGTATTGAAGGTATCGATGCAACGCCAATCGGTGGTTTTGACGAAGATATTCTGACTGAAGAATTAGGCTTAATTGAAAAGAATTTGGTCCCGTCTGTGATTATGACACTCGGTTATCGTAGTGATACTGACTTTAATGCAAAATTGCCCAAGTCTCGTTTAACCCAAGAAGATGTCTTTACTCGTCTATAACGTTTAAAGTGCTTGCTTCCACTCAATAAGTGCTGTGGGGCACATCACGTCCCTCAGCATTGAATCATAAGCATATTTTGTTAAGAGAAATCACTTTCACAGGCATCCATAAATTCATTGATTAATGCACTTGGATTGGCTCTTTTGGTCCACGAAATGGGTTCTTCATAATATTCAAGCTCATGAATAATGACTGGAAGATTTTTCCCAAATGTATCTTGAAGAATATTTTCAGAAAATAATTGCTGAACTATTTTGATTATTTGTGTAATAAACAATTGAGCAAACTGCTCGCCTTTTTCTAAAAGTTCATTAAATAGTGCATCATCTTCTTGTTCAGCATATTCCATCTGTTTTTGAGAATAATAAAATGGTGTTTGCTCAAACCATTGTGCCAAAAGCTGATCATTCTCTCCCCCAATATCCCAAGACGGTTGTTGTAACCAATAGGCATAATTCCATTTCGCTTCAGCTTGACTCGAAGATTCAGAAATTTGCGACTCAAACTGTTCAATGGTATTAAAGTTCAGCTCAACTTTGGGAAAACAAGGTTCATCATCATCACAATAATAGTACAAGGCCAAGGCGTACACATCGTGATAATTTTGTGCAATATATTGAATCGATTCAACTAACTTTACATAGCTCGTTTCATGCCAGTGCTTTTGAGTTGTTGATTCTATATTCATAACACACCTAATTATTTTTACCAGCACTCTGGTGAATATGGACATTCACCAGAGTGCAAATACAAAAATATTGCCTATACGATTAAATCGGATGCGAGCTTGCAATTTCCTGACTAATCATCACAGCTGTTGCAGCAGACAACGTCCAGCCTAAATGTCCATGCCCTGTATTATAAAATACCCGTTCACGTTTTCCACGTTTTACCACAGGCATCATATTCGGCATCATTGGTCGTAAACCCGCCCACGGGATACAATGCTCGGTTGAAATATCGAAGTTCTTATTGACCCAATCTGTTAAAGGTTGGATACGATCTGAGCGGATATCTCGATTATAGCCATTAAATTCAGCAGTTCCAGCAATACGTAAACGATTAGCGCCTAATCGTGACGTGACGATTTTCGCGCTTTCATCGAGCAAGCTGACCCAAGGTGCACCATTAATACTTTCTTCATCATTCAATTGTACGGTGATCGAATAGCCTTTTACAGGATAAACATTCACACGATCGCCCAATTGATTGGCCAATTGATAACTACCAACACCGCCACAAATCACCACGGCATCTGCACTGAGTTGTTCAACTGCTACTGAACCACCTTCCATGTTTTCAACACTCGAATGATATTGAATATTCACCCCATTGGCAGTGTGTTCTACATTAATAACTTCCATACCAAATAAATATTTTACCCCATATTTTTCAGTCGCTTTGGCAAGTCCAGTGGTAAATTTATGAATATCCCCCGTTGCATCACCTGGACAATAAAAGCCTCCATAGTACTCACCCGTCAAACTCGGTTCGATAGATTTAATTTCTTCATTGGTCACTGCATGGCGTTCTAAACCACCTTTACATAACAGCGCATTGACGTTGGTTGCCACTTTATAATCATATTCAGAATGGTAGAAATGCAAGATGCCACGTTTTTCTAAATCAAAATCAATCCCTTCTTGTTCAGCAATATTAAATAGCCTTTGACGCGCTAAAAGTGCCATTTTCACTGTATTTTGAGTATTTGCTTCATAGTGTTTGATATTGCCAAGGAATTCGACCAGCCATGCATATTTGTGCAAATCAAAAGATGGATTGAGCAATAATGGTGCATCTTTCTTCGCCATCCATTTAATACCTTTTAACACAGTGGATTTTTGATTCCACACTTCAGCATTACACGCAGACAGCTGTCCACCATTGGCAAATGATGTTTCCATTGCGGGAAATAAATGTTTATCAATAACAGTGACTTGATAACCTAATTGAGCAAGTTCATAGGCAGAAGTAACACCTGTAATACCAGAACCAATAATGACGACATGACACATACGCACACTCCGTTGAAATGCAATATTTTTAATTACATTGTCAATGTATGCCCCATCTGTCATGTGTACCTGAGAGCTTCGATAAAAACCTAAACTATTTAGGCTTTACCATCCCCTTCGGTGAGTCATTTCTTTTTTGTTTTCAATAGAATGACTTCTCTCCAGAGGTTTTACAATGATTACAGTCCTTTTGCCTGAGAGTTTCCGGGGTCGTTGCTCCTTCGGCGAGTCCGCAAGAGACTTCTCTCCTGCAATCATCTTTCCTTGTATTAGCAATTAATATGCCATGAATTTGCTCGAATACAAGTAAAATATGTTCAATTATTATCTAATTTTTAAATCGCTTAAGAATTAAATAGCTTAGTCAATAACTTGATCACTGACTCTGGCTTTGTTGTAGCTTGATTGAAATTAGCCTAAATCGCTTAATCTGAATTTCTTCATCAAAACCACGAAGTGAAAGCATAAACCAATGCCAAAAATGCACATTGGAAAATGAAATTGCCAATTCTGTGACTTGCTAACTTTGGTTCATATCAGTTTCACAAACATCTTAGTGATTCACTGAGTCATATCGAAACACATTCAAATCATCATATTCAATTTGTGGCGTGGTTCCAGAAATAATGTCTGATAATAATTTTGCAGAACCACATGACATAGTCCAACCCAAGGTACCGTGCCCTGTATTGGTATATAGATTTTGATACCTTGTTTGACCAACAATCGGGGTACCATCTGGTGTCGCAGGTCTTAAACCCGTCCAGAAATGTGCATCTGATAAGTCACTTGCATTTGGAAATAATTGTTGTAAAACCATAAGCAAAGTGTCTTCACGACTAGATTTTAACGAGCGATCAAACCCATTAATTTCAGCCATCCCCCCTACACGAATTCGATCATCAAAACGGGTTAAGGCAATTTTATAAGACTCATCTAAGATTGTAGACACTGGTGAAAGTGCTGGATCAACAATTTTGGTGGTAATCGAATAGCCTTTTAATGGATATACAGGCGCATCAATTTCCAATTGTTTGAGCATTTCATGACTATAGCTGCCCAGTGCCATGACATAAACATCTCCCTTGATTTTACGACCATCTTTTAAATGAATTGCGGTAATCCGATCAGCATCTTTTTCGATTGATTCTATTACCGTATTAAATAAAAAATTGACCCCTTGTTTGGCTGCAAGCTCCGCCAACTCTGTTGTAAATTTTTGGCAATCGCCTGTCTGGTCATTCGGTAAACGCAAACCACCAACAAAATCAACAGTTGCGTGGGCTAAAGCAGGTTCAGCCTTGATTACGCCAGCTTTATCCAACAACTCAAATGGCACGCCTTCATGTTTTAAAACTTCGGTATCTTTGCCTGCCACATCCAATTGATGTTGTTTTCGAAAAAGTTGTAATGTGCCTAATTGGCGCTCATCAAAATGAATCTTAGTCTCCGCACGTAATTCATCTAGACAGTCACGGCTATATTCAGAAATCCGTACCATTCGCTCTTTATTGATTTGGTAGCGATTGATATTACATTCAGCCAACATACGGATCATCCACTGATACTGATGCATATCACCCGTTAGCTTAATTGCCAATGGTGAATGTGGTTGAAACATCCATTTAAACGCTTTTAATGGAATACCTGGTGCAGCCCAAGGCGACGCATAACCCGGCGAAATCTGCCCAGCGTTGGCAAAACTGGTTTCTAAAGCCACATTGGGTTGCCGATCGATCACAGTGACTTCATGACCTGCTTGTTTTAGATAGTAGGCGGATGTTGTACCAATAACACCAGCTCCCATGATGATGATATGCATATTGAACCGAACCTTATACGATTTAATCGTCTTATAATAAGAATAATGTAGTTAGAGAAATAATTTATATGACTATTTTAATTTAGCACTTAGAACAGATTTAGCAATACTGATTTGATGTTGAAGTGTCAGCTTAAATTCGATTTCAAATAGATAAATCATTCACAATATCACATGATTTTTAAACCATCAGCAAATTATAGCTGCCTAGTCAAAAAACTCAGACATAAGAATACAATTTCTCCTAATTAATATTTTTAGTTAAATTAATTGCATAAAAAAAGAAATTGTTCCGTTATAAAAAAACTTGCAATGCCACACTTTACATTCAAAGTTTCAATACCTTTGCGTTGGCGATACCTCACTTTTCGTAGGAGATGCCAAACCTTGCGATGCAAACAAAGCAGTGCTTTTTCTTTACTCATGAGCGCCGCCCAACGGCGACATCCATGTCGCCACACAATAGAACAACCATCTATGATTCAAAAGTACGCCAGACGAATTTAAAACCAACAGTATCTAAAAGTTCATCCAAAAAAATAATTATTATTTATGATCAATAATTTGATGCATTGCACTTGTATGAATAATTAGGTAGTTTGACAATCTAAGGAACTTAAATTTAAGAAAAACTTTTTTTTTATTTATATTTGATACTATCCTCCTCTAAAAAAGAGAAGGAATAGCTTTAGTTTAAGAAATTTTAAATTTTGAAGATTCTATTTATTTATGCGTATGGATAGACATAACGATACCAAAACTCGCTAACAACGCAATTACCGCCGATCCACCATAACTCATAAGTGGTAATGGATCACCAGTCACAGGTAAAATCCCACTGACCATACCAGAGTTTACAAATACATAGAAAAACAAAGACAAACCAATCGTACCTGCCAATAAACGACCATAATTATGGAAACTGCTTAAGCTAATGATCATACATCTAAAAATCATTGCGGTATAAAGTGCAAATAAGAAGAATACCCCAATAAAGCCAAATTCTTCTGCATAGGTCGACATAATAAAATCAGTATGATGTTCAGGTAAATAGCCCAACTGAGACTGTGTTCCTTCTAAGAATCCACGCCCTGTCATTCCGCCTGAACCAATCGCAATTTTAGATTGGATAATATTCCATCCTGCCCCAAGCGCATCTGACTCAGGATCAAATAAGGTCATAATCCTTTTCTTTTGATAAGCTTGTAATACAAAAGTCCAAATTAAAGGGAACGCCAGTGCCAATGCTGCTAAAGTCCCAATAATTAAAGTCCACGACATGCCACTTAAAAACAAAGCAAACACGCCACCAATCACGATACCAATTGCCAAGTCTGGTTGTAATAATGCTAATACGAAAGGCACCATCATAATAATCAAGGCAATTACAATATGTTTAAACTTTGGCGGCAACGGGTTACGTGCAAAATACCATGCCATCATCAGTGGCATGGCAAACTTCATAAATTCGCTAGGTTGCATACTGCCAATCCCTGGAATGGTCAACCAGCGCTTTGCACCTAATCGAACATCACCGACCAATAAAACCAGTATCAACAACAAAATTGCAAACAAATAAAACCAAGGGCTAATCGCTTGATATACTTTTGGTGGAATTTGTGCACAAATAAAAAGCAAAATAAAACCAACACCGAAACTCACGGCTTGTCGAATGACCATAGACATATCTTCAGAAGATGCGCTATAGACCATCAATAAACCCAAAATTGCATTGATAATTAAAAAGCCCAATAACCAAGGATCAAGGTGTAGTTTGTCCCACCTTGAAACTTTTTGATTAATACTTAAACCATCTCTGACTGATTGACGTAAAAACTTATACTGTGGCGATGGTGTCATGAATACAAATCTTAAACCTAGTTTAATCTGGTCAAATTATAGAGATAAATAGCGGTTGAGAAAATCAATCAATGCATAATTATTTTTATTTTCTTTGTTTTATTGCTGCGATTGCAAAATTAACTTGGCCAACTCCAAATCATCTGGATAAGTAATTTTAATATTATCAGAACGCCCCATCACTACTTTGACAGGTTCATTGATATATTCCAATGCACTCGCCTCGTCTGTAATGACAATATTATTCGCTAAAGCTTTTTCGATTGCCGTTTTAAGCTTTGAAAAGGTAGAAATTTGTGGTGTTTGTGCTTGCCACAATTGATCACGACTGACTGTTTTATTTATATCTTGCTGATTTTCAACACACTTCAAAGTATCTCGTACAGGAATTGCAAGAATTGCACTGCTGTTCAGGTTTATTGCGGTATCGACTAAGTTTTCAAGACATTGCTGTGTCACACAAGGACGAGCAGCATCATGTACAAAAACCAAATCATCGGCTTGTGCAAATTGTTCTAAATAACGCAAGGCATTTAAAACTGAATCAACACGTTCTGCACCACCCAAACAAAAATGACTCAAATGTTTATTTTTTAATGGCAATGTTTGAGCATAATGATCTTGCTCACCCACAGCGAGTACATAACCCGCAAGTGGTAAATCGTTTAAACGTGCTATGGTATGCGCTAAAACTGTTTGATTTTGGATGACTTGGTATTGTTTTAGTTCAGTTTTTGAAAAACGACGACCTGAGCCAGCCGCAGGAACAATTGCCCAAATTTTACGGTTGTTCTGGCGCAGGTTCGTTGTCATCTTCATTGGTTCTTAAATCTACACTTGGATCGGTATAAATAGGTTTGTAATGGGTACTAATGGTACTCATTTGTACAAAAGTTTCATGTGGCTTTACTAAGCCAAGGTCTAAACGTGCATGTTCTTCTATGGCTTCAGCACCATTTTTTAAATCATACACTTCAGCAGCAAGAATTCGGTTGCGTTCTTTTAACTCAGCATTGACTTCAGCTTGCTGTTCAATTTGCTGTAGTAAAGCTTGATGAGGGAAATGACCACCCTCACCAAACCAAAAGCGATATTGTAATACCACAACAATTAAAATCGCGAGTATTGCAATCACTTTACTTGAAGTTGTTTTAAAGACTTCTAACATGTATTTGCGTCTTGAGTAACAGCATTAAATTAAGATGCTAATATACATCAAATATTTTGTATGAAGAACACTAAACTATGCGAAAACTGCAAAACTAGAACAAAATAAATTCTCTTTTTTATAAAAAAATAATTATGTGCTCAATAATCTACTTGGTAATTAAAAATTTAAGAATTATCTTTATGCTAAAAACTCATATATCGCGATATTATTTATTATAAATTTTTTTTCCACAAACTATGCTAATTAAACTCCACCTCTAAATTTCATTATTTATCAATTACATCATATTAAATCTCAATTAACACATACTATTCTTGATTATTGTTAGCGAATAAAAAGCCATTCCCTATATCAAATAAAGGAATGGCCTTTTTTAAATTAAATCAATAAAAGATATTAATTTAAACCTTTAAACTCAGCTTTACCGCGATAAGCAGCATGAGTCAATTCTTCAATACGAAGCAATTGGTTATATTTTGCAACGCGGTCAGAACGGCAAAGTGAACCAGTCTTAATTTGACCTGCTGCTGTACCTACAGCAAGATCTGCAATTGTAGAATCTTCAGTTTCACCAGAACGGTGTGAAATCACAGTGCTGTAGCCATTTGCTTTAGCAAGATAGATTGCATCTAAAGTTTCAGACAAAGTACCAATTTGATTGTATTTAATTAAGATAGAGTTACCTACTTTCTCATCAATACCACGTTGTAAAATCTTAGGATTTGTAACGAACAAATCATCACCGACCAATTGGATTTTATCGCCTAGGATAGAAGTCAAATAGCTCCAGCCTTCCCAATCAGACTCATCTAAACCATCTTCGATTGAGATAATTGGATATTGTTTAACAAGACCAGCAAGATAGTCAGCAAATTGGTTACTTGTGAATGCTTTGTTGCCTTCACCTGCAAGAATATATTGACCATTTTTGTAGAATTCTGAAGATGCACAATCAAGTGCAAGCATAATATCAGAACCTGCTTTATAGCCAGTTGTTTCAATTGCAGAAAGAATAACAGTAATTGCTTCTTCATTTGAACGTAAGTTAGGCGCAAAACCACCTTCATCACCAACTGCTGTATTTAAACCTTGCTTTTTCAATACAGATTTCAAAGCATGGAAAATTTCAGCACCAGCACGTAAAGATTCAGCAAAAGATGTGAAACCTACAGGTTCAATCATGAATTCTTGAATATCAACAGTGTTGTCTGCATGTGCGCCACCGTTCAAGATGTTCATCATTGGAACAGGCATAGACAAAGTTGTTTGGCCACGAAGATCTGCAATATATTGGAATAGTTCAGTTTTCTTCTCAACAGCAGCAGCACGCGCAGCAGCTAAAGATACAGCTAAAGTTGCGTTTGCACCTAATTTTTCTTTGTTTTCAGTGCCATCAAGCGCAATCATTTTGTCATCAAGTGCTTTTTGTTCAAATACGTTTTGACCTTTTAATAAGTCTTTGATTTGACCATTTACGTTTTGAACAGCAGTGCGAACACCTTTACCTAAGTAACGTGATTGATCACCGTCACGAAGTTCTAAAGCTTCACGAGAACCAGTTGAAGCACCAGATGGTGCACATGCACGGCCAACAACGCCAGAGTCTAGGATTACGTCTGCTTCGATGGTTGGGTTACCACGAGAGTCCAAAATTTCACGTGCACGAATGTCAACGATTTGGCTCATGAATAATTCCTCAGTTGATTAAAAATAAGATGCTTTCTAAGCGCATCAATGTGTATCTAACTTTTTGAAACCTTTAACTAAGGTATCCAATTCTTTTAACTGCGCTAAAAACGGCTCAAGCTGCGACATACGTAATGCACAAGGTCCATCACATTTTGCATTTTCAGGGTTTGGATGACTTTCTAAAAACAAACCTGCAAGCCCAGTCGCCATACCTGCACGAGCTAAGGTTGTGATTTGAGCACGACGTCCGCCTGCTGAATCTGCACGACCGCCCGGTGTTTGCAATGCATGCGTTACATCAAAAAATACTGGTACATTCATTTCTTTCATGGTGTCGAAACCCAGCATATCAACGACTAAGTTGTTATAGCCAAATGACGTACCACGTTCACACAAAATGAGTTTGTTATTACCCGCTTCTAAACACTTATTTAGAATATGGCTCATTTCACGAGGAGAAAGGAATTGCGCTTTTTTGATATTAATAATGGCTTGAGTTTTCGCCATTGCTTCAACCAAATCAGTCTGACGACTGAGAAATGCTGGAAGCTGGATAATATCTGCAACTTCAGCGACAGCGGCAGCTTGGTGAGGTTCATGGACATCGGTAATAATCGGAACATTAAAATGCTTTTTAATGTCACCTAACCATTCGATACCTTTTTCCAAACCAGGGCCACGGAACGAATGTAAGCTTGAACGATTGGCTTTATCAAAACTGGCTTTAAATACATATGGTATTTCTAAACGCGTACAGATATCGACATAAGTTTCTGCAATTTCAAAAGCTAAGTCTTTCGACTCAAGTACGTTCATGCCGCCGAATAATACAAATGGCAAGTGATTTGCCATTTGTATATCGCCTAAACGTACAATTTCTTGTGGTTTTAATTGTGACATTTAAACTTCCTAGTTTAAGTTCTTACATACTTACTTGCTGTTTTGGTGCTGCTTTTTAGCAGCATCGATAAAACTAGCAAATAATGGATGTCCATCACGTGGTGAACTTGTAAATTCTGGGTGGAATTGTACAGCAATAAACCAAGGATGTTCAGGAATTTCTACAGTTTCAACAAGATGTTGCGCAGTAGAATAACCTGAAATTTTCATACCTGCTTGTTCAATTGCAGGAATGAAGCGATCATTCATTTCATAACGGTGACGATGACGTTCAGTAATTTCAGCTTTGCCGTAAACTTCACGTGTTTTAGTACCTTCAACCAATTCTGATTTTTGGGCACCTAAACGCATTGTGCCACCAAGGTTTGACTCAGTACTACGATGCTGGATTTCACCACGTTCATCTAGCCATTCCGTAATTAAACCAATCAATGGGAATTTTGTTGAACGATTAAACTCAGTAGAAGTCGCTTCTGGCATAGCAGCAACATGACGAGCAAATTCAATTACGGCCAATTGCATACCTAAACAAATACCCAAGAAAGGTACTTTGTTTTCACGGGCATATTGAATCGCCTGCATTTTACCTTCAGTACCGCGCTCACCAAAACCGCCAGGAACTAATATTGCATCAATACCTTTTAATACTTCAGCAGGATTTTGGCCTTCAAGTTCTTCTGCATTGATATACTCAATTTGAACTTTGACACGATTTTGAATACCTGCATGTAATAGTGCTTCATTAACAGACTTATATGCATCAGGCAATTCAACATATTTACCTACCATCGCAACTCGAACTGTGTATTCTGGGTTCAATAATGCTTCAACAACATGATCCCAATCCGAAAGATCAGCTTCAGGCAAGCTGTCATAACCAAAACGTTCACAGATTAAATCATCAACATTTTGTTCATAAAATGTACGAGGAATTTGATAAATTGAACGCGCATCTTTACACACCACAACGGCACGTGCTTCAACGTTTGTAAAGAGTGCGATTTTACGGGTAGTATCTGCGTCAACATCATGTTCAGTACGACAAATCAGAATGTCGGGTTGAATACCAATCGACAATAATTCTTTAACAGAATGTTGAGTTGGTTTGGTTTTAAGTTCAGCAGCAGACTTGATATATGGCAATAAAGTCAAATGCATCAACATGGTACGTTTATGACCAAGCTCAACCATCAACTGACGTACAGATTCCATGAATGGGAGAGATTCAATGTCACCTACTGTCCCACCGATTTCCACAATGGCAACGTCATAACCTTCGCCTGCGCGAAGAACACGTTCTTTAATATTATCCGTAATATGCGGAATAACTTGTACTGTACCGCCGAGGTAATCACCACGACGTTCTTTATTTAAAACGTCTTGATAAACACGACCTGAAGTAAAGTTATTCAATTTGGTCATTTTGGCACGACGTAAGAAACGCTCGTAATAACCCAAATCTAAGTCAGTTTCAGCACCATCTTCTGTGACAAATACTTCACCGTGCTGGAATGGGCTCATAGTCCCAGGATCGACATTAATGTATGGATCCATTTTGACCATGGTTACTTTTAAACCACGGGCTTCTAAAAGTGCAGCAACTGAAGCAGCTGAAATACCTTTACCTAGTGATGATACAACACCACCAGTTACGAATATAAAATGGGTCATTAAGTTTCTCGTACAATGGAGCCTAAATTGGCCTACAATGTTGTGCGATTTTACTTTACCTTGTACCAAGAAAGCAAAGTCAATTCACATCAATTCATAGAACAATAAACAATTGGCTATTCTATCAGCATTTCCAATAAAAAATTAGCACTTGATAAGGTGATTTTTAAATATCATTTTGCTGTTATACTAAGTAACATCTCTTTAATACGTTTTGTTTTGAGTCATTATGAATAAGAAATTTTTAATTTGTGGTGCAATTGCGACAGCGCTTTTGGTATCTGCTTGTGTAAAAAAAGAAGAGCCTAAAGAAGCTGAGCAAGAGAAAGTTGAAACTGCTCAGCCTGCGACTTCTGAACCGACACAGTTTGAAAGCTTACCAAGCGTTGAACAGAATAATGCACAACAAGTCGAAATTCCGGCACATGTAGAAGTTGAACGCACTGAAACAGCAAATACAACCACAGAAATTCGACGCGAGCCAACGCATGAAGCTCATGCAACAATGCCAAGTGCACAAGCAGAAAGTAAACCTGTTGCGACTGAGGCAAAGCCTGCAAAAGCAGAGTCAGTAAAAACTGAAACAGCACAAACTAAAACTCCAGCACCAAAAGCAAGCTCTGGTTCAGCCCAATCTGAAGATGATGCTGTTGCCGCAGCCATCGCTGCTGCTACACCAGCTTTGAAAAACTAAGATTTTTCATCACTAAAAAAAGGGAAATTATAATTTCCCTTTTTTTATAAATCCGTTTAAATATTAAGCTTTATCTGTCATATGAAACTTAATTTCTAATGTAAGTCATGAATTGCTTAAATTGCACAATAAGTTTAAAAAACTAAGCTGCGTGTTGTTTTGGCTGAACCATGTTATGAACAGCAAGTACATCCGCCAAAATTTCATCTGAAAGTAATCCCTCAGCTTTAATCAAAGCCAAAACACTCTCCCCAGATTCATTTGCCATCTTTGCAATTCGTGTAGTAGTTTCATAACCTAAATATGGGTTTAACACCGTAATGATACCAATTGAGTTATCCACTAAATGCTGACAATGTGCCGCATTGGCACGAATATTTTGGATGCACTTTTCATTCAGCATTTGCATTGCTTTACCTAATAGTTCAATAGATTCAAATAGTTTAAGCGCAATTAATGGCTCAAACGCATTTAATTGTAGTTGTCCACCTTCTGCAGCCAAAGTAATTGCTAAATCATTTGCAATAATTTGATAACACGCCAAATTCATCGCTTCAGGAATCACTGGATTTACTTTTCCTGGCATGATTGAACTACCAGGCTGGCGTGGTTCCAATTGTATCTCGCCGATACCAGTACGTGGCCCACTCGATAACAAACGTAAATCATTAGAGATTTTAGACAACTTGGTTGCAGTACGTTTGAGTAAACTTGATAAAAGTACAAAGTCACCCATATCTGTAGTCGCTTCAATCAAATCAGGTGAGCTTGAAATGTTTTTACCAGTGATTTCTGATAAAGCTTGAATCGCATTTAAGCGATACTCAAGCTCGGTATTAATTCCCGTACCGATTGCTGTTCCACCTAAGTTAATCACACTGAGTGAATCTGGCATAATATGATTTAACTTTTGCAAATCATTTTGTAAGGTATGCGCAAAAGCACTAAATTCTTGCCCTAATGTCATCGGTACTGCATCTTGTAACTGAGTACGTCCCATTTTCAAGATATCAGAGAACTCTTCAGCTTTGCGACCTAAGCTTTCAATTAGTTTTTGAAACGGAATATTGAGATGATCCAATGCAAACAATAGACCTATTTTTATTGCACTTGGGTATACATCATTGGTCGATTGAGACATATTTACATCGTTATTGGGATGTAGATATTGATATTCGCCTTTTGCATGACCCAGAAACTCTAATCCAATGTTTGCAATAACTTCATTTGCATTCATATTTGTAGAAGTTCCTGCTCCACCCTGAATCATATCAATAGGGAATTGATTATGGTATGAACCATTTATCAATTGCTGACATGAATGTTGAATCGCTTTATATTTATTTTCTTCAATTTTATTTAATTTAAAATTAGCCTCTACACAAGCAGACTTCACCATAGCAAGCGCTTGAATAAAAATAGGGAAATGACTTAATTTATGCGCACTTAGGTTAAAGTTCTCAACCGCTCTTAATGTTTGTACACCGTAATAGCAATGAAATGGGACTTCTTTCATTCCCAATAAATCTTTCTCAGTTCTCGTTTTAATTTCAATGTTCATTTGCAATGTAACTCTACGAAGATAATCAATTCATCTTAGGTGAAACAATCTAAACTTGACCAATGTAAAAAAATATATCTGTATGCATTTTTTGCATATCACTTGTTATACTTTGCTTGAGTTAAATCTTTATTGGTGATTGAACATGACGCTTGAAATTCGGTGGATAGAGGATCTTCTTGCATTAGACCAAGAAAAATCCATTTCTAAAGCTGCAGCTATACGTCATGTCACTCAATCGGCTTTTACACGTAGAATACAAAATATTGAAGAGTCATTAGGGTTTCAAATTTTAAAGCGTTATAGTAAAAACATTGATTTTACAGATGCTGGTCAAGTCTTACTCTCCACAGCAAAAAATATTAAAAACCAAATGGATACAACAATAAAATATTTAGAAAAAAATATTAAGGATAATGAACTCTCAATTAAATTTGCAGTATCCCATTCTCTCATCACGCAGTTTTTTCCTAAGTTTATTCAAAAACTATACTCAGACTATAATGATCTAAAGTTGGAAATTATTGCTGCAAATCTGCAACAAGGCATACATTTATTAAAAGAAGGTTCTTGTGATTTTCTCATTTGTTATTGTGATCAACTCACTTTACAACAATTGGATCTCACACTTTTTACCTATCATAAAATTGTAAATATGCAAATTGTGCCAGTTACAGCAAGCAAAAATGGATTACCTAAATACCAACTTAACCAGACATTCCCCCTTTTGGCCTATAGTAAACAAGCCTATCTGAGAAAATGTGTAGATAAAATTATAGAAAGTAAACTCAATTATCGAACATTATATGAAACAGATAATGCCAGTGACTTAAAAGCCTTGGCTTTACAAGGCTTAGGCGTAGCTTGGTTACCTCGCTTACTGATTGAAGAAGAAATAAATGAAAATAAATTAAAAATACTTGATGGTTATAGTTTCTTTCAAGATATTTATATCGTTCGTAGCAATATTATTTACTCACAAAAGATAAATTTTGTTTGGAATTATTTAGCACTTAAATAGGCCTTTATTTTAAATAAAGATCTTTCTTACTTCAAAAAATGATCATATAACGTGAATCTATTGATATTGAAAAGTGCTTTTTCTCACTGGAAGAAGGCTAGGATGGGTGTGATTTTATGTTGATCTATGTTTTAACATCGACTTATAAAAGAAGTCTAATATTTACCTTAGCTTAGAACTTAGCATCGATCAAACACCATAGTTGAGCAATTAAAACTGACGGATCAAATAATAATAATAATAGTTTGATCTGTCAGTTTTTTAACTTGAATAGATATTTATTGGTATTGCATATCATGAATACTGTTTTAAAAAATCAGCCATTAAACGAGAAGCCCAAGATTTTGTATTGAGTCCTTCATAAAAACCACAATGACTGCCCTTTTTAGTTGTCACTACCACAACATTATCCATATTTTGAATGGTTTCTTTAAACGGTTCTAAATTCTTGATTGAACATACAGGATCATCTTCTGAGTTTAGAATCATTAATGGAATTTTAACATTTTCAAATACATAAATTGGATTGGTGGCTTTTGAGTAGCTTTCATAATCTGAAAAACCAGCCATTTCAAAATATTCAGTCTGAAACTCTTGTAGGGTTTTCGTTTGTAGAACATTTTGTACTGAATGTAATGGTGTCCATGTTTGCTCATAAGGCTTAATAAATGCCTTAAACAATTTTTTGGTCATGACTTTGGTATAGAAAGGATGGACATTTTGAAACCCAAGCTCGGTATCATAACCAGGGCACATGGCAAAAGCAGCTTTAAAAGGTGTATCTAGGCCTTGTTCACCAAGATAACGCACAAGTAGGCCTGTACCAGCGGAAGAACCTACTGCATAAAGATCAGATTGTGGAAATGTGTTTTGAATCGAAGCCAATTGTTCTTTTAAATCAGAAGTTGAACCAAAAATTGACATGCGAGGAACAGGCATGGGTAAGCCCGCATGCCCACGGCGTAGACATAATGCAATACGCCATCCCGTATACTCATGGAGATCTTTGACCAATTCACGCATACTGTCAGGTGTGCCTGTAATCGTATGCATAATCACGATAGTTGGGGTTTCTTGTGGTAAATCGTAGCCATACCAAGCAATAGCCGTGATACCGCCATCTTGCATGGTCAGCTGATCAATTCGATCATAGTCCAGCTTAACGGATTTTTTCTTAATTAAATCAAAATATAACAGGTGAGCATGGGTATTGCTGAGCCATGGTGTAGGACGATATTTATTTTGTAGTTGAGGGAGTTTCTTAATGATCTCAGACATTTTTCCTTGCTGATTAAAATAAAGCTTTGGTAATTCAGCACCTGTCACTTGATCCAATAAATCTTGGCTAATCTCAGTAAACTTATGTAATACAGACATTTTCCACCTCAACTCTTTTATCACTCATCATCATTTTAAAAATTAAGAAATTTTTCACGCTTAATTTTATTTATTGCAGTATATACGTAATTAGGCTTTAGGTATAAAGCTGGCCATACGTTGCCCCATTTGAGCTGCCAATGCTTCCAAACCACTTTTTGGTCGAATCATCACTTCAAAATCAACAATTTGACCTTGTTCATTAAAACGAATCATATCAATCCCTTTTAATTTTTTTTCACCCACATTGGCAGAAAATTCTAAAACTACACTTTGCTCATCTTCTGTAAAAAATTCTCGATGATATGTAAAGTTTTCAAAAATTTGAATCACATTACTTAAAATGAAAAAGACCACTTGCTTACCTTCATAGGGGTTATAAGCCACAGGTGAACGAAAAACCACATCGTCTGCCAGTAATTCATTTAAAAGACTCATGTCTCGACTTTCCAGCATGTTGTGCCATTTTTTGATTGCAGGCTTGGTATTTGTATAACTCATTTTTTATATCCCTTTGATTTGAAATAATTTGAATTCGTTTCCAGTCATTTTCTTAAAAATCCAGTCATGAAGTCCCTTCTCTCGCAGCATGCTTCACACTACACATGATTTAAAGAGAAGGAGTTCAAACAGGGTTTATTCTTTTAAATCACAGCTGCCAATTCAGCACCTTGGCGAATTGCACGCTTCGCATCTAACTCGCCCGCTTCTTTTGCACCACCAATCAAATGTACAGATTTTCCATCAGCTTGGAGTTGATCAAACATCGCTGTATAAGGTTCTTGGCCTGCACAAATCACCACATTGTCGACATCTAAAATCATGGTTTTGTCGCCAACCGTAATATGTAAGCCCTGATCATCAATCTTGTCGTAACTTGCGCCAGGAATCATATTGACATGACGATGTTTTAAACCTGTACGATGAATCCAACCTGTTGTTTTGCCTAAACCAGCACCAACAGATTTGGCTTTACGTTGCAGTAAATATATTTCACGAGGAGATTGTTCGATCTCAGGTTGTTTCAAGCCACCCACATGTTCATATGATGTATCAATTCCCCATTCATCATAGAATTTTTGTGGATTTAAGCTGCCACTTTCACCTTCATGAGAAAGATATTCAGCAGTATCAAAACCAATACCGCCTGCACCAATAATTGCTACTTTTTTACCGACAGGTTTACGCTCACGTAAAACCTCGATATATGACAAAACTTTTGGATGATCAATACCTTCAATATTTAAATGACGAGGCGTTACACCTGTAGCAACCACAACATCATCAAAGTCACCTGTCGCTAATTCTTCATAGCTTGCAGTGTGGTTAAGTACCAGTTTGATATTCGGTTGTAATTCAATTTTACGTTTAAAATAACGTAAAGTTTCATAGAACTCTTCTTTGCCAGGAATGGTTTTTGCAATATTAAACTGACCACCAATCTGATTAGATGCTTCAAAGATTGTGACTTTGTGTCCACGATCAGCTGCATATGTTGCAAAACTAAGTCCTGCTGGACCTGCCCCAATCACAGCAATATTTTTAGCTACTGGCGATTCTTTAAAAATAAGTTCAGTTTCATAACATGCACGTGGATTGACCAAACACGTTGCAATTTTCATTGAAAAAATATGATCTAAGCAAGCTTGGTTACAACCGATACAGGTATTGATCTCATCAGCACGACCTTGTTCAGCTTTCAATACAAAATGCGAATCTGCAAGCATTGGGCGCGCCATCGAAATAATATCAGCATCGCCTTGAGCCAAGACATGCTCAGCCATTTCAGGCGTATTGATACGGTTCGAGGTAATTAAAGGAACTTTGACGGAACCTTTTAATTTTTTAGTCACCCAAGTAAATGCGGCACGCGGTACTTTGGTGGCAATGGTTGGAATACGTGCTTCATGCCAGCCAATTCCAGTATTGATAATGGTTGCACCGGCTTTTTCAATTTCTTTCGCAAGTTGAATCACTTCCTCAAGTGTAGAGCCGCCTTCAACCAAATCCAGCATAGATAAACGATAGATAATGATGAAGTTTTCGCCGACTTCCTGACGTGTTCTTCTGACAATTTCAATCGGGAAACGGATACGATTTTCATAACTTCCGCCCCATTCATCATCACGATGATTGGTACGTGCAGCAATAAACTCATTGATCAGATAACCTTCTGATCCCATGATTTCCACACCATCATAACCTGCGATTTGTGACAATTTTGCACAATTGGCAAAGTCTGCAATGGTTTGATGAACTTCTGCTGAAGTTAAAGCATGCGGTTTAGTTGGATTGATTGGCGCTTGTATCGCAGATGGTGCAACATTTTCAGGCTGATATGAGTAACGACCTGTATGTAAAATTTGCAGTGCTATTTTACCGCCAGCATCATGCACAGCTTTGGTAATGACCTTATGTTTTTCTGCTTCTTCTAAATGATCCAGTTTTGAACCACCAAAGAATGTTACCCCATGATCATTGGGCGAGATACCACCCGTCACAATTAAGCCAACACCACCTGCTGCACGTTCTGCATAAAATGCAGCCATACGTTCATATCCACCTTGGACTTCTTCTAGTCCAACATGCATTGAACCCATCAATACACGGTTTTTTAATGTGGTAAAGCCTAAATCTAAAGGCGCAAGTAAATGCGGATAATTAGACATGTGAACTCCCTTGGCGTGCTCTCGCTAGCTATCAATCTGTTAAATGACACTTCATATCTGTTTAATGCAACAAGTTGCATAGTTTGAGTATTTATAATCGAGATTTGATTTTTATGCAACATGTTGCATAATGACTTTATATTCATTTTGTTGATGTGATATTACACAATGTCATTAGCCCATGTTTTATTGACCAGTCTGATAGAGAAGCCAAGTACAGGTTTTGAATTGGCGCGACGCTTTGACCGATCTATGGGATTCTTCTGGAATGCAACGCATCAACAAATCTACCGTGAACTTAACGGCATGCAAAAGAAAGGCTGGATTTCCACGCTTGAAGATCAGTCTGACCATGGCCGTAAAAAAACCTATCAAGTTGAGCAACTTGGACGCGTCGAACTGGCAGACTGGATGGTCAAACAAGGCCAACCTGCCCAGCTTCGCGAAGAAATTATGGTTCGCTTACGGGCAGAAGCACAATTTGGTGGAAATACTGTTTTACCTGAACTTGAGCGTCATTTAGAATTACATCGTGAAAATTTAAAACTATACCGCCAGATTTTTTCCAAAGATTTTGAACAAATCGAGCAACTGGATCGAACTTTATATATTCACAAAATGATTTTACAATTGGGTATAGACTTAGAAATGGGCTGGATCAATTGGCTCGACCAAGTCATTCCACAGCTTAAAGCGTTTGAGAATAAAGAGAATTCATAGGAAACTGCATGCCACACTATACAATGCCAGATGGCGAAAAATTATTTGTTCGTGAAATTGGTCAGGGTGAACCTGTACTGGTTCTGTCTGGTTTAGGTATGCATAGTTGGCAATGGCTTCCCTTTTTACTGCCTAATATTAAACATTATAAATTTTATATCCCAGACTGGCGCGGATTTGGTGGCTCTAGAACCTGTAAGATCCCTCAAGAAATCGATGCGATTAGCAACCATTGGCGTGACCTTGACAGCTTAATTGATCAACTGAATTTAAATAATTTTATTCTTATGGGTTATTCCATGGGAGCAACCACTGCCATGCATGGGATGCAATATGGCAATTTGGCTGAAAAACTCAAAGCTTATCTACACATTGACCAAACCCCTAAAATTCCAACGGATGAAACATGGGAATTTGGTTTATTTGGGAAAAAGTATTTTAAAATTAAAAGATTGCTAAAAGACTTCTCTGATTTTTTACATCAATATTCAAACTATCGCTTTGTCGATGAATTACCGATTGAACCACGAACTGAACTGATTCAAATTTGGTTAAATTTTATTAAAATTCAAGGCAGTAATAAATTAAGCCCATTTATGTTTAATTTGGCGCTTAAACATCCACAATTACAAAAACATTTATTGCCTATCCGTCGAATGGATTATTTAACATGGTATATCGATAATTATCTAAACCATGATGAAGATTATCGTCAGGCAATTTCACAATTGGAATGTCCAACTACATTCTTTATTGGGGAAAAGTCATCACTCTATCCTGCTGAAGGTCAAATGCAAATTTCCGACAGTTTAGCCAATGCAAAAAATATTATTTTTAAACGTTCAGGGCATACGCCGCTTATTACAGAACCTGTGAAATTTAGTCAGGCAATCCGTTTATTTTTAAAAGAATCCGCTTAATTTAAACGAATAACGAACAATATAAAAACCTCATTTAAATCAAATTAAAAGAGGTTTTTCATCAAATTACTCATGTTATTTTTAAAAAATGCTTTTAAAGTCGTTATTTAATACCAATCCATAAATTGATCATCATATAAATTAAACAACTTTTTACATTATTGAATCATACATGGTCATTCTATCGTGAGGCGACATGGATGTCGCTGTTGGGTGGGGGTACAGGACGTACCTCTCACCCAACATAGAATTTTTGTCCCTTTTCATCCCTGAAAAGGGAGGCATCGCCTACGCAAATATATTTAAACTTTAAATGCAAGGTATGGCCGTACAAACTTTATCACCATATGAATTAACATTTATAGAATGATATAAGTTTGATATTTTTTAAAGACTTAACCTCATTTTAATATCCTCTAAAAGCCTATTTTCGTAAGAAGACTAATAGAAATGTTTATCAAAAATTATACATCGCAACCGCATTAAAACGATTGTCCTCACCTGTATCCTGTCCATTAGGCGCTGCAACAAAGGCTTTACGCTCACCATAAACATACTCCAGACCAAAACTTAATGGCTTTTTCGGGCTATAAAATACATTGGCCCAAGCTTGCCAAAGTGTTTTATTGGCTTTGGTTGGATCACTTAAATATCGAATATACTCCTGATTTTCATCCGCTTTCATATAGCCATATCCCAATGTTCCTCGCCATTGTGAGTTAAACTGTTGCGTCACTCCAACAGTGATTGAGTCAAATTGATTCAGCGCCATGATGTTTTTATTGGCATCTATGGTAAAGCCTTGGTTCGTCCATGACACTAAACTGGAGTCACCTTTAACATGATAATAATCTGCTTTAAGTGTGGTTTTTGCAGAAATATCGTATTTTGCTCCAAGTCCAACACCCCAAGCGAGTTCATTATCAGCAACTGTTCTCTTTTCACTAACCATGCCTCGCAAACTCAATGCACCCGCTCGATCAGCAAATGATTGATTTAATCGAGTTGATAAAACCGGGATCCGCATATTCGATAAGGCATCTTTGGAATCTTCCAAAGCCGTTACCAGCTGTGTTTCTGCATTAAATTTATGGGTATAACGAATTTGTGCATCACGTTTAACAGCGCCCCCCACATAACCCAAAGCATCAATTGTTTCTGGCATATAATCAGGCACTGCAAAGTTAGACCATGTTTGACCAATCAACCACTGACCATAATTAAAATAGGCATGGCGAATTCTAAGTCCATCATTCGCGCCCAAGAAATCAACTTCTATTTTTCCAGAAATATCTTTGTCAGCAGTTTTAAAATCTAAACCTAAACGAGTCGCGGCAAGTGTCGATTTTAATTGATCACTACTTTCATTATGGCCTTTAAGCGGTACGGTATTGATCTGATTATACAGTCGATCGGCACTTCCACCTTCCGACTGATACAATAGATCCGCACGTATATTCCCATATAGTGTTACTTCTGCACCTGCTTTTGTTCGTGCAAAGCTTTGATCCTTTGCCTGCGATACAACCTGTGCTGCTTTAACATTATTTTCCAATGCCACAATTTGCTTATTTTGCACCTGTTGCTGTTGTTCAATCATTTCACGTAATTGTTTAACTTCATTACGTAACTGTTCAACTTCTGTCATCGAATCTGCATGTGCCATATTTAGGCTAAGTAATCCCATTGACACCAAAATAATGTTGTAGTTAAATTTTTTCATTGTAGAAAGCATCCTATTCTCTACGATTGATTATTTTGAACCAGCCTTAATCCTCATGATTCAGGCTGAAATACCAAGTCAGTTTGTGCGTGAGTTTGGTTTACTAACTTAGTTAATTGTATTTCCAACAATATTTTGTTGAGTTGTTGGTGCTTCGGCCGTTTGAGTTTTTTCCACTGAAGCATTTAAATTCACAAAGAATATTGCCAGTGCTGCAATAAATCCAGGAACAGCGATAACAAGAAAATTCATTTGGTGAGGTAACTCTAAGGTCAGCAATGCACCTGTTAAGACTGGTCCAACAATGGCACCAATTCGTCCAATGCCTGATGCCCACCCCATACCTGTAGAACGTACTGTTGCAGGATAAAATTGTGCAACAAAGGTATAGAGTAAAATTTGTGAACCAATGGTTGCTGCACCAGCAATTGCAATCAAGGTATAGAGAATGAATTGTGGGCTTTTAAAACCAAGGAAAATGAGCGCAATCGCACCAACTGTAAACATGATGGTCAATACGGGTTTAATATGAAATTTATCCGCCAAAGCACCACCACCAATTGCACCAACCATGCCACCAATATTTAATGCAAATAAGAAGATCATACTTGCACCTAGTGAATAGCCTGCTTGGATCATTAATTTAGGCAACCAACTTCCGAGTGCATAAACCATCAATAAACACATAAAGAAAGCAATCCAGAACATTACTGTGCTTGATCGACGACCTTGCTGAAACAATGCACGTAACGGTGCTTCATCACCAGCAGTGACTTCATTTAATTCAAATTGAGTCGATGCATGAATCTGTTGCTGTGGTGCAATTTTCTGTACCACTTCTCGTACTTGATCGGTCTTGCCTTGGTGAGTTAGAAACATCAATGATTCAGGTAAAAACTTCCAAATAAGTGGTAAAGCCAAGAATGGGATAATCGCGATATAAAACATGATTTTCCAACCATAATCGACCACCAGCCAAGCACCCAGCAAGGCAGAGGTCATACCACCAATGGCATAGCCACTAAACATAACAGCGACCAGTGTGCTACGTATACGTTTAGGCGCATACTCAGTCATTAAAGCCACCACGTTCGGCATCACACCACCAATACCAAGTCCTGCTAAAAATCTGAGAATCCCAAATTCAACGGGGGTTGATGCAAATGCACCAAGAAAAGTAAATCCACTAAAAATAGCCACACAAATCATGATGGTTTTTTTACGGCCCAATTTATCAGATAAAGTCCCAAAACTCATTGCACCAAACATCATGCCAAAAAGTGCTGTGCTGGCCAGCAAGCCTGCTTGTACAGCAGTTAAGCTCCACTCCTGCATCAATAAAGGTAAAGCTACGCCATAAATAACCAAATCATAACCATCAAAAATAATAATTAATAAACACCATAATAGAACACCCCAATGAAAAGGGCTGAATTTTGCTTCATCCACGATGCGATTAATATTTAGTTTGTTCGTTTGCACTTTTGCCTCCTGCGGTGAAACGCTATGAAATTTTTTCAAACAATGAGGCAGCTGTTATTTTTTGTCCAAAACCGATTGCATATATATCCATACCTTAAAAGTCGGTTTAATATTTTTTATTGAATAAACAAGTGATTAAAAAGAATTAATAAAGAAATCGGGCTTTATATTTTCAATGATTTATTTTTTATTTTAATGATTATCTCGATATTTTTAGAGTATTAGAACAAATCAATCGACTTTTTCTGATTTTTCAATATGTTACTTTTCACGTAAAATAACATCTATAAATGACTTTTCATTCAATGATTGGACTGAATGGATTTTTCATAAATCGAAAAAATGATCATATGGTGTGAATAAAATTGGTATTGAAAGTCCCCTCTCCCTTGGGGGAGAAGGCTAGGATGAGGGGGATTTTATGTTGATTTATGATTTAAAAAAGAACTTAGGAAAGAAGCCTAATATATCGTCGTAAAGCTCGCACGATCATATTGAAAACCCTCTAAATCATAAACCTGATAAATACAATCAAATAAAGACCGAATATTTTCGCTTTCATCCATACAGCGTATTGCCATAAAAATTGGACTTTTTGCAGAGCTATCTAACAATGGGATATAGATTAAATTCGGCAATTGAATGGTTTTTGCACTCTCAGGCACAATACAAACGCCTTCACCCGCAGCGACCAATCCCAAAGCCAGTTGAATTTCTCGAACTTCTTTTAAATTTTTAGGATCTAGCCCATGTTCAGAAAATAAATGACGAACTTGAGTGGAAAAATTGGGCTTAGGATGACTTGGGTAAAGAAATAAGTTCTCATCTGCAATATCGGCAAAATAAGTGCCTTTAGAATCTGTAGCGAGATGGTGACTGATATGAACAGCCAACATTAACGGCTCCTCTCGTAATAAAACTCGCCTAATGGCAGGATCAGAAATTCTTAAACGTCCAAATCCAACATCAATACGTCCCTCTTTAAGCGCCTGAATTTGGTCTTTGGTACTCATTTCAATCAGCTCAATTTTTAAATGTGGTTGCTGTTGGCGAAACATATAAACGATTTTGGGTAATAATCCATACAGTAAAGAACCCACAAAACCCATAGTCACCGTTTTTTCAATTAAGCCAATTCGCTTAGTCATGGACTTTACTTCTTCGGCATTAGACAAAAGTTTAACAGCGTGTTGATAAAAAAAATGCCCAGCTTCTGTGGTTTTTAAAGGACGGCTTCCTCGTTCAAAAAGCGCTATACCCAATTCACCTTCAAGGTTTTGAATCTGTCTACTCAGTGGGGGCTGAGCAATATAAAGCTTCTCTGCTGCTTTAGTAAAACTTTGTTCTTCTACAACAGCAACAAAATAGCGCAAATGCCTGAGTTCCATCTCAAACTCCATACCTTTAAGATATAAAAAAATGCAAATTTGATCTTAGACAGCGATCATCCATTCTTTTAAGGTATATCAAAAGCAAGATGTAAAGCAAGACTGTAAAACTTTTGATATTCACAGCCAGCCAAAGAATCACATTCTGTTAGCCCAATGAATCACTTTCAACAGTTTAAGCTTTAAGTTTCGCGCATGAAGAACATGGAAAGTGGACAGCAAAGTTTCAAGCGAATTTTTCGTATGCAATGCCAAACCACGCATACTGCAGGAGATCTGGTATGAACCGTCAAGAAATCGACACTTTGGTCAAACAAATGAATGTAGACACTGCAATAGGTTCAGTTGATACACGCGTACAACAAGTGGTGGTACGTTTATTAGCTGACTTATTCCAGGCCATTGAAGATTTAGACATTTCACAAAGCGAATTATGGAAAGGCCTAGAATATTTTACCGATGCAGGTCAAGCCAATGAACTTGGTCTTTTAGCAGCGGGTTTAGGTTTGGAACATTATCTAGATTTACGTGCTGATGAAGCAGATGCTAAAGCTGGAATTACAAGTGGTACACCCCGTACTATTGAAGGTCCATTATATGTCGCTGGTGCGCCTGAATCTGTCGGCTTTTCTCGTATGGATGATGGATCAGAAAGCGATAAAATCGAGACCCTATTTATTGAAGGTACGGTAACTGATACAGATGGCAATATTATTCCAAATGCTAAAGTTGAAATTTGGCATGCCAACAGTTTAGGTAATTATTCTTTCTTCGATAAATCACAGTCAGATTTTAATCTCCGCCGTAGCATATTGACTGATAGCAATGGTCAGTATGTTGCAGAAACAACTATGCCCGTTGGCTATGGTTGTCCACCGCAAGGGACGACTCAGTTTGTACTGAACAAATTAGGTCGCCATGGTAACCGTCCATCTCATGTGCATTATTTCGTATCTGCACCCGGCTATCGTAAATTAACCACACAATTCAACATCGAAGGTGATCAATACCTTTGGGATGATTTTGCTTTTGCAACACGTGATGGCTTAGTGGCGACAGCTATTGATATCAGTGATGAAGCTGAAATTGCCCATCGTGGTCTCAACAAACCCTTTAAACGCATTTTATTCAATGTAGTACTAGTAAAAGAACAATCTAAAGCACCATCTACAGAAGTAGATCGTCGTCGCGCAAGCGCTTAAACCCACACGCACGGAACCGAAATGTTTGCACTATTGCAGCACTTCGGGGACTTCCTCTCATTTGGAAAGTCGGAGAACCCATATGCCACGTATTCCTGTTATAAACACCAGCCATCTTGATCGGATTGACGAACTCTTAGTCGATAATTTTGAAACGGGTGAATTTAAACTTCATCGTTCTGTTTTCACAGACCAAGCCCTTTTTGACCTAGAAATGAAATACATCTTTGAAGGCAACTGGGTTTACTTGGCACATGAAAGCCAAATTCCAAATAACAACGATTATTACACCACGAATATGGGTCGTCAGCCCATTATGATTGCGCGTAATCGCAATGGTGAATTAAATGCCATGATCAATGCGTGTTCACACCGTGGCGCACAGCTTTGCCGGCATAAGCGTGGTAATAAAGCGACTTATACATGCCCATTCCATGGATGGACATTTAATAACTCTGGGAAATTACTCAAGGTTAAAGATCCAAGTGATGCAGGGTATTCGGACTGCTTCAATAAAGAAGGTTCACACGACCTGAAAAAAGTAGCACGTTTTGAAAGCTATAAAGGTTTTTTATTTGGCAGTTTAAATCCAGATGTGCCAAGTTTAGAAGAATTTTTAGGTGAAACAACCAAAATCATTGACATGATTGTAGATCAATCTGAGCAAGGCTTAGAGGTTTTACGTGGTGCTTCAACCTATACCTATGAAGGCAACTGGAAACTGACTGCTGAAAATGGTGCAGATGGTTATCATGTTTCAGCTGTACATTGGAACTACGCTGCGACCACTCAGCAACGTAAAGAAAAACAGCAAGAAAATGACAATGTACGTGCAATGAGTGCAGGTGCTTGGGGCAAACAAGGGGGTGGCTCATACGGTTTCGAACATGGACATATGCTGTTATGGACTCAATGGGCAAATCCTGAAGATCGTCCTAATTATCCAAAAGCAGATGAGTATACTGAAAAATTCGGTGCGCCAATGTCGAAATGGATGATCGAACGTTCACGTAACTTATGCCTTTACCCAAATGTCTATTTCATGGATCAATTTGGTTCACAAATTCGTGTATTACGTCCAATTTCAGTCAATAAAACTGAAGTGACGATTTACTGTATTGCACCCGTCGGTGAAAGCCCTGAAGCACGTGCACGCCGTATTCGCCAATACGAAGATTTCTTTAATGCTTCGGGCATGGCAACTCCTGATGACCTTGAAGAATTCCGTGCTTGTCAAGCGGGTTATGCTGGTATTGAGCTTGAATGGAATGACATGTGTCGTGGGTCAAAACACTGGATTCAAGGCCCAGATGATGCGGCCAATGAAATTGGTTTAAAACCTAAACTGAGTGGTATTAAAACAGAAGATGAAGGCTTATATCTCGCCCAACATCAATACTGGTTAGAAATGATGAAACATGCCATTCAATCTGAAAAAAATCTTGCTCAACAAGAAACATCTCAGCAAGGAGCAACAGCATGAATGCAACTGCAAACATCGATCAAATTTCTTTAGAAAATATTGCGCAATTTCTCTACCGCGAAGCTCGTTTTTTAGATGATGAACAATGGGATCAATGGCTGGCCTGCTACTCACCCTCGGCATGTTTTTGGATGCCTGCGTGGGATGATGATGATCGTTTAACCGAAGATCCTCAGTCTGAAATTTCCTTGATTTATTACCCAGACCGTCAAGGTTTGGAAGACCGTGTTTTCCGGATTAAAACTGAGCGTTCTTCAGCAACCATGCCTGATACACGCACTTGCCACAATATTAGCAATATTGAAATTATCGAAAGAGATGGTGACAAAGTCACAGTCCGCTTTAACTGGAATACGCTGAGCTTTCGTTACAAAAACAGTTATAGCTACTTTGGTATGTCTCGTTATGTCATCGACTTTTCTGCTACACAACCACAGATTCTCAATAAATATGTGGTGTTAAAAAATGACTACATCAATCAAGTCATCGATATTTACCACCTCTAATTTTTTATCTCGAATGATGTAAAAAATATGAGGTGTTTGCTTTAGTCAAATGGAAAGTTGGCTAAAGCACTCAAAAGTTTTAAAGATTTTTATAGGATTTTCAGCCATGTCAAACCACAATGTTGCTCTTCAATTTGAAGATGGCGTAACGCGTTTTATCTCAGTTACACAAGGTGAAACTTTATCTGATGCAGCATATCGCCAGAAAATCAATATTCCTTTAGATTGCCGTGATGGTGCTTGCGGTACATGTCGTGCTTTTTGTGAATCGGGTTCGTTTGACATGCCTGAAGAAAGTTATATTGAAGATGCTTTAACACCAGAAGAGGCTGAACAAGGCTATATCTTGGCCTGCCAATGCAGACCTTCTTCTGACGCAGTATTCCAGATTCAAGCTTCATCTGAAGTATGCAAAACCGAAATTCATGCATTTCAAGGCACATTATCTCGTGTGGAAAAACTCTCTGATTCCACCATCACTTTCGATATTCAATTAGATGAAGGTCAGCCCGATATTCATTTTCTTGCAGGTCAGTATGTCAATGTGGCAATTCCACAAACTACTGAAACGCGTTCTTATTCCTTCAGTTCTAAACCCGGAAATCGCTTAACAGGCTTTGTGGTACGTAATGTTCCAAATGGAAAGATGAGTGACTTTTTAAGTGCCAATGCCAAAGCGGGTGACAAAATGACCTTTACTGGTCCATTTGGAAGTTTTTACCTTCGTAATGTAGTTCGTCCTGTCGTTATGTTGGCAGGCGGGACAGGTATTGCACCGTTTATGTCGATGTTACAAGTGCTTGAAGACAAAGGCTCACAACACCCTGTACGCTTAGTATTTGGAGTAACCAATGACTTTGACCTTGTGGCACTTGAAAAGCTCAATGAACTGCAAAATAAACTGCCATGGTTTGAATACCGTACAGTCGTTGCACATGCTGAATCAACACATGAACGCAAAGGTTATGTGACAGGTCATATTGACAATGACTGGTTAAATGGCGGTGACGTCGATGTTTATTTATGTGGTCCTGTACCTATGGTGGAAGCTGTTCGAGGCTGGTTGGATACTGAAGGGATTAAACCTGCAAACTTCTTATTTGAGAAATTCTCTGCAAACTAAAATCGTACTGTTCAGGAGCTGAGAAGAATGTCAGATCGCCTAAGATTCAAAAATAAAGTTGTCATTGTTACTGGTGCAGCACAAGGTATTGGACGTGGTGTCGCCTTACAAGTGGCAGCGGAAGGTGCGCATGTGGTTATGGCCGATCGTTCAGAATATGTCGAAGACGTGCTTGTTGAAATTAACAAAAATGGCGGTGATGCAATCACCGTCCATGCAGATTTGGAAACTTTAGCGGGTGCTCAAGCTGTCGTTGCTAATGCTATTGAAAGCTATAACCGTGTTGACATTCTGATTAACAATGTCGGTGGTGCAATTTGGATGAAACCGTTTCAAGAGTTTTCTGAAGAGGAAATTATCAAAGAAGTGCATCGCTCGTTATTTCCAACTCTATGGTGTTGTCGAGCAGTCCTGCCCGAAATGATCAAAAATCAAAAAGGTACCATTGTTAATGTATCCTCTATTGCAACATGCGGTATTCATCGAGTGCCCTATTCAGCCTCAAAAGGTGGTGTAAATGGTCTAACCACAGCACTTGCATTTGAACATGCCAAAGATGGTATCCGGGTTAATGCTGTTGCGACTGGTGGTACAGAAGCACCTCCACGTAAAGTCCTACGCAATACTACGGCATTGACCGAAAATGAAAAACAATGGATGCAAGATGTGGTAGATCAAACCATTGATCGCACTTTTATGGGCCGTTATGGTTCGATTCAGGAACAGGTCAATGCAATATTATTTCTTGCGTCTGATGAATCCTCTTATATGACAGGTTCAATCGTTCCTGTAGGTGGTGGCGATCAGGGTTAAAGCTGGTCTTTTTTATATAGCAGGATCATTGAAATTCAATGCATGGAGGCTTTGCCCAATGGCATCCCTGTTCAAAACGTTAAAACAAGATTGGTCTTTATCAGCGACAGTTGCAGGATTTTTAGCTGTACTGATTTCTTATGCAGGGCCAATGATCATTTTTTTTCAGGCCGCTCAACAAGCCAATGTTTCCTCAACCATGATGGCATCATGGATCTGGGGGAGCTCTATTGGTGCGGCAATCACTGGAATAATTTTATCCATTAAGTTTAAAACGCCGATTATTACTGCATGGTCAGCACCGGGAACGGCGCTCTTGGTGGCTCTATTTCCGCATATTTCTCTCCATGAAGTTGTTGCAGCCTATATTACTTCTGCAATCATTATTTTTATCATTGGGATTACTGGTTCTTTTGACAAACTTTTAAAATGGATACCACAAGGGCTGGCAGCAGGAATGATGGCTGGAATTCTGTTCCAGTTTGGTTTAGGTCTGTTTAAAGCTACTGACACAATGCCCTATGTGGTTTTTGGTATGCTGATCTGTTTTTTACTGGCAAAACGCTTTTCACCTCGCTATGCCATAATTTGGGTATTATTTTCAGGTATTGCGCTCAGTTTTATCTTTGGAAAAATCAATCCAGTACCAATGGATTTTTCATTGGCAGTTCCTGTTCTGATCAGTCCAGAATGGACATGGTCTTCTACACTAAACCTTGCAATTCCACTTACAATTGTCAGTTTAACGGGTCAGTTCTTGCCAGGTATGGCAATTCTCAAAATTAATCATTACGACACACCTGCTAAACCGATTTTAAGCATAGCCAGTATCACTTCAATTGCTGTGGCTTTTACTGGTGGAATCACGATTGTGTTAGCAGCGATTACTGCTGCACTTTGCACGGGTAAAGATTCACATGAACTGAAAGAAAAACGCTACATCGCAGGTATTGCCAATGGTATTTTCTATATTTTAGGAGGATTGTTTGCAGGGAGTTTGGTGATGCTATTTAGCATACTTCCCAAAGAGCTGATTGCAGCGCTTGCTGGATTGGCCTTACTCGGAGCAATTACCACCAATCTTGGTATTGCAATGAAAGATGAAACACAACGAGATGCTGCCATTATTACTTTTCTCGCCACTGTTTCGGGTATGCATTTTTTAGGATTTAGTTCGGTTTTCTGGGGAATTTGTATTGGCATGATCGCACACTTGATTTTAACTCAACAACAATCAAAGGCTACCATTCCAACTCCAGTACAAGACTCAACGCAAAGTCAATAAACCAGCATATTCACTTAACAATCAACATAAAATCCCACGCAGTTCGATGGGATTTTTATGTAATAACGCGTTCTGGAATATAACCAAGTTTCGCTTTATGAAAGCGCCATTTCTTGCAGTTTAATCTTTAAATATTTCACTGTAGTTCATTAGTGATTTCTAAATACCAAATCGTTTCACCCCAATCACTATTTTCAATTTTTGGAAAAATTTCTCCTTGTTCAAAATAACGAGATTGAGATTTGTTTGCTGGACTCCACCAATATCCTGATCTTGGGCAACTTTGTTCTGCAAAGCCTTTTAAACTGTCAGTTTGTATCATTTCTGCAGAACCACCATCATCTGCAATTCTTTCAATTAATATCCAATTCGCTTCAGCATACAATGTTTCATATGTGTCTGGATCGTGCCCAACAGCAAGAACGCTTGCTACACCATTATCTTCTTCTTCGCTTGCTGCCATAAATTCGATCCGATCCCCTATTTCTTCACACAAATAGATGCCTGTTTTTTCTAACTTTTCATTAGACTTAACCATTATTTCTGGATTTATACGATAAATTGGATAACTGTTTGGCAAATCAAGGATAATATTATTAAATATATCGATTTTTTTAAAATCATAAATAAGCGTATCCATATCCCAATAGGTTGGATATGTTTGTCCTATAACTGAAGCATAACTTGTTGCTATTGAATGATAATCCCAACATTTTTTAACTTTATCATAGGGTAAATCATCCATCCAATGAGGGGAAAACTCGCTTATACCTTTCTGATCAGAACTAATTTCACCAACATAATTAAGATAAGTAAACTCTCCTGATTTTATTTTTGCATAAGCATAATCTATGCGATCCATTGTTTCTCTTAAATTAGGTAAAACAGTGCCCCCCCAATTAATATCAGCCTGTTCTGGCAAAGGTAAATCTCTTAGATTATAAGGAGGATTATGCATATATATTTCAAATAACTCTTCTAATTCATTTAAGAATTTCTTATAGTTTTCCATCATAATTTCAAAAAAACTCAAAGAACTGAATTGTTCCAATAAATAAGCGGCTTTAGGATTAATTTTATAATTCATGTCATTCTCAATATATCGTCAATAATTTTATTTTGATTTATGTTCCAAACGAGGAGCCAAAGAAAAATCACCCGTTTGAGTTTTTAAAGTTGGAACACCTACCACGGAAAATTCCCCTATTGTTGTATCAGTCCCATAGCCCCAACCTGTTAACTTACGCTTACTTAGACCCGATGGAATTAAATCTTTAGGGTCTACTACAACTTGTATACCACCACCCTTTAAATAAAATTCGCCACGTTTCTGAGATGCTGCTGGGCCTTCCCAAGCGTATAATTTTTTACCTTTTGGAACAGTGTATTCCAAATATTCACCATTACTATTCCAACTTGCCCATACAGCAAATTTATCACGCCAATCCTCACGATTTTTAAGTTTATCAAATTCCACCTTACGCATCCAACAAATACTATTGTCCAAACTTCCTGGTGCTAAAACGCGAACCAATACTTCACCTTCATTAAAAGTCTGAGCTTTTATTCCCACCCTAGCAAATGTCTTGTAAGCATCTCTTAGAGGATGGCCATATCCACTTTTCATTGCTAATTGAGTTCCTCCTAAACTTGGATGTAAGGGTGTTTTTGATGTTTTTGGATCAACTATAGCTTCAGGAAAAGGTAATACTTTATTTTTTGGAATTACATGAACCCAATTAGGCTTGTTCTTTCTAAAGGCTTCTAATTCTTCTGCATCTGAAATTCGTCTTAATTGAGTTAAATTTTTTACATTGGTTGTTGCTTTAAATGCTGCATCACCTTCTTTATCTATACGAACCGCCAACTTTTCTAAAAAATCTTGGACTGGTTTTAAAAATTCTCCCAGTTTTTTATTGGCCGCGTTTCTAACTTCAATTACTATATTTAATAAATTTTTAGCTTTTAGTCCAATCCCTTTACTCGCATACTTATCTATAAAATTAACTGTTTCTTTCAAATATTTGACGAGTTTATCAAACACTTCCAGCAATGCTTTGGTTGTTAATACTCCTTTAACTTCACGAATTTTTGCAGATGTGGCCTTATAGACATTCGTAATTTTAGCGTCCTTTAATGCTTTTTTAACGGCTGGACGTGCCAAAAATTTATTCAACTCCTTTATACCACTTTCTATTGCTGGTTCAGCTATTTTATAAATATTAGAACCTGTTAACTGTGCCAGCTTCGCTGTAGGTCTCAGCATAAAACGGCGTACTGGCGCTAATATAACTTTAAATATTCCTTTGAATACAGAGCCCAAAACTGGAAACAATCCAATTAAAGTTAAAATTAAACCAATCCAATGCCATGGATTACTATTATCTTCTTTAATTTTAGAACAGTTCGCGCAGATATCCCGTACATCACATATTTGATCAACAAACGGGATCATTGAAATTACCGTTCCAGTAACAATTTGAGCAGTAGTCTGTTCTTTAGCAAAATCCCCCTGAATAACAACCCAAAGCCAATCTGCAATATCAGCAAGAGTTTCTTGTCCTTTCTTAAGTGCTTTATTCACTGGGGCTGCTATAGCTGCCATTGCATTGAGTAGGTCTTGCTTAGATGGTAAAAAATCTGTCATTTTATTTATTCTCTTATTTTTTTAATTGATTCAATTGATTCAATTGATCTAAAACTAAATCATATAGATCCCAAGGATCATCTTTATAATCGGATTGTTCGTACTCTACTTTAATCGCCTTTTCAGGCACATTATCATGATGAGCTTTCCCATGATCATCTAGCTTGCCTTCTATAATTTGATTGCCTTCAAAAAATATTTTATAACCTAAATTAGCAAATGGTTGATTGTCTGCATCCAAATGTTCTAAAGCAATCCAGTTTTTTCTATCAGATAATGGGAGAGTTGGTAAATTCAGTGAAACTTTCGATCCACTCACAAACTTATGCTGCCCCGCCTTACTCTCAAACAAACCGCCTGTAGTGGTAAACACACCTAAGCCATTGATTCTTAATTCTGAGGTATCTGCAACTAATCTAATCTCTTTAGGACTCGTAATATAGATTGCATCTTCAGTTGAAATGATTTGAATCCCTTTACGTGCAATCAAATCAGCCCCATCTCCTTGAGCTTGTATTTCGACCTTGCCTTTACCTGCATAGAATCTGGCACCTTCCTGTGCTGCAAACAAACTGATTTTACTTTGCGCATGAGCTAATAAATTCTTTTGAGTACTTAGGTTAATACTTTCGCCTGCACTGTGACTAATTTGACCATCTGCTGAAAGATGTACATCTTCATTGCTTGCAAGAGCGATTGAATCGGATGAAGTCAAAATCATCAAAGCTTGTTTAAATGCTTTTGCCTTAGTTTCACTTTGCTGTTCGATTTGTTCAATAAACTGCTTAAGATCATCTAGAATTTCTAAAGGGTCAGTTTGTTGATTTTTAGCGACTTCACTTAACGCTTTTGAATTATTCAAACCAGATTCAAGCTGTAATTTGGCTTCTGATGCATCAAGATGATTACCTTTGGCCTGCACTTGTTGATAGGTTGATAGCAATAAACCTCGCCCTGCACGCACCGCACCCCATTGGTCAGTTCTTAACTCAAAACCTTCTCCTCGCCCTTCACTGGGCTCAGTTTCTTTTGGGTGGCTGAGATTACCCAAGTTGAGTTGGCTTGTCGCATGACTACTCTGTAATTGACTGCTTATTTGGTTGGTCGTATCATCAAAGCGAAGTTGATTGTAGCCACTGCCCTGATATTCCTTAGTTTTAATCCCTGCTAATTTTTTTGTGTCAGGCAACTTGCCTTTGTCATCAAACTTAGTCGGATAACGACACCCTTCATGAATTCGTCCCACCACAAAGGGTCTGTCAATGTCACCATTACTGAAAGAGATCATGACGATCTCTCCAACCCTCGGTAAAAATAGTGCCCCATAGCCTTCTCCTGCCCAAGGCGTCAGTACATCGACCCAAGCCGAATCTGTATCATTGTCATTTGAACCTGCACCACCATCATGGGTGTGGTCTTCATTTCGAGTGAACAAGAAGCGTACTTTGATACGTCCCCATTCATCGACATGAATTTCCTCCCCATCCATCCCGACAACTTTTGCTCGTTGTGGATGTGTTATAGGTCGTTGTTGCAGTAGGTTATATTCAGGAACGACGTCGATGTTTCGACGTTGCAATACAAGCTGATTGGCTTGACGTTCATCTTTGTTATTGGTGATGATATTGTTCAATTGCCAATGACTTTGTTTAAGTAATGCTGTCACTTGATCATTCAGGTCTTTAGGCAAGTTGTTCTGATTATAGAATGTCTTTGAGGTGATCAAAAACTCTTTGTCTGCACCTGAATGCTGATCTATTTCAGGATGTTCATTAAATTCAAACCAATACCCCACATATGCATCTCTTACTGTAGAAATAGCAATAAATTTTTTGGCTTGTAGATCGAAATATTTACTCAAGTTTTCATTGAGCTTTTCAATTTGGACATGACCAGATTTGGTTACACCATCTTCACCTTTTAAGTCCTGTATCCATGCAGGACTGACATGAAATGCCTGTTCTAAAGCTAAACTTGCCACATTCTGATTGGCTGAATGCTTATGCTTGCTAAGAACTGAACCTGCACCTTCTTCTTGTTCTAAAGCATCCGCTTGCCATCTTTGTACATGTACAGCCGTAGGCTGAATAGAACGTAAACCAGTAAATGCCGTTATGCTATCTTGTCTTTCTACAGCACTGCTACGGTGAAAACGGATACTACGGCGATCTAGTGCTTTGTATTGTGCATTATGATCGATTAGACGTAGTATCTGTAGTTGAATCTGCTCTGAAGAACTAGAAACTTTATGCTGCGCTTCATCGACTAAGATGCTTATCCCTTCAGAAGCCAACAACCGTTGAATGAAGTCAAAATCGAGCTCATTGCTCTGCATGATGAATGGTCGGACATCATAGTCTTTGGTTAAACCAGTTTTATCCAAAGTCAGGCTTGAGGCAAACAATGGACTTCGCTCTCGCCATTCTTGAAATAGAACCTCCACAACTTGAACAACAGATTTATTCACAAACACTCTGGAGTTTCTGCGATATTTCCAAAGCGCTGTGGGGTCTTCTACTGTAAGGCGATAAATTGTAAGAGAACCGTCACTGGCACCTACATCGGCTTTGGTTACGATCCCTGAAATTCGATTCAGCTCAGATTTGTCATTAACAATATCCACGGCCACTTGACTACCAACAAAGCTTTTTAGAGCAATGCTTGCTGATGTAGATAGACAAGTTAATTGTAGGTTAATGCCTAAGTTAAGTGCATGTGTCCCATCAATACGTTGCAGGAACACTTGATCATTTAAAGATGAATTTGAAAATAGAACATGGATCGTACGATTCTGTGCTGTTAGCCCCAATTTTTCTAAAGCAAAATAAATATTATTCAACATAATCTATTGTGTAGTTTTTTTAAGTTGTATATTACTTTATAATAAAAAATAATATTTTGTCTACCATAGGAGACTTTTCATGTGAATTTCAATTTATTGATTTTTTTATAATATTTTATAATTTAGAGTACATATTATGAAATTCAACTTTTGCATAAATGCTATAATATAATTTAAAATTATTTTTATATAAATTTAATAAAACAAAAGTTCGATCCATTATTTCCTTTCAAAAAAAGCTGATCTTATTGTGTGATATTTTTATATACTTCCCGTCCAAAACTATTTAATTTAAATAGTCACTAGATTTATCTATTAATCTTTTCTGATAATTATTTATTTTTTTCATTTTCACAATATGCAATTAATCAATAAATTCTCATATTATGCAAATTAAAACAAGAACATTCTTGCATTAATTTATAGATATAGCTGTATAAAGCTGTGTATTTTTTGTACCAATACCGTATTTGTATAATCGTTTAATTTTAAAATCGAAATGCAAAATCTAAATGGTTTGAAATGCAAAAAAATTAATTTTTCACATTTTAAAGCATAAAAATCGCAGCAGCATAATAAGGATATTTTATGACTGAAACACATATATATCAGCCACATGAAAAACGTAATCGTGTCATGGCTATCGTTGGGGCTGCTTCTGGTAACTTGGTGGAATGGTTTGATTTCTATATTTATGCAGCATTCGCAACCTATTTCACCCACGCATTAACCGCTCCAGATATGGATGACTCTACAAAAGCAATTTATGTGTGGGGTGTCTTTGCTGCTAGTTTTTTCATGCGGCCCATAGGCAGTTGGCTCTTTGGCTGGATTGGCGATACCTATGGACGTAAAAAATCCATGATCATTTCTATTACCTTAATGGCAATCAGTTCATTTTTATTTGCAGCACTCCCTACTTATGATCAAGTCGGTATGGCAGCACCATTTCTATTATTGGCTGTACGACTTCTACAAGGACTTTCAGTAGGTGGTGAGTATGGTACTGTTGCAACCTATATGAGTGAAGTTGCATTAAAAGGTCAACGTGGTTTTTATTCCTCTTTTCAGTATGTGACGTTGTCTGGCGGACAACTTTTAGCAAGCCTTTTGGGTGTAATCATGTTGGCACTCATGTCCAAAGAACAGTTAATGGATGGAGGCTGGCGTATTCCATTTATTATTGGTGGTGTTGTTGCCATTCTTTCATTCTTTGCACGACGACATTTAAAAGAAACTTTATCTGAAAATGATAGTGCGAAAGAGGGTTCAGGCAGTTTAAAAGAATTACTCAGCAAGAACTGGAATACCTTTCTGCTGGTGGTTGGTTATACCTCAGCGGGTTCTTTATGTTTTTACATCATCACCGTATATTCAAAAACCTATATCACCAGCCTTGGATTTGCAGACAAAACCGTCGGCTATATGATGACCATTGCCCTATTTGTATTTATGTGTGCGCAACCTTTGTTCGGAATGCTGGCAGATCGAATTGGTCGTCGTGCTTCAATGATGCTCTTCAGTACCAGCTGTGCTATTTTTATCTACCCTGTAATGGTCATTGCGATGCCATATTTTAGTGGTTCAGCGTTTATTGTGACTTTGTTACTGATCTTCTTAATGATGTTGCTCAGTTTCTATACCTCTATCAGTGGTTTAGTTAAAGCAGAAATGTTTCCACCACATATTCGAGCCCTTGGGGTTGGTTTTGCTTATGCAGTCGGTAATGCAATCTTTGGTGGTTCTGCCCCTGCAGTTGCATTAAAGTTAAAAGACCTCGGTCATGAAAATAGCTTTTTTGTTTATGTGATTGTCATGCTGATTATTTGTCTGTTCTGTAGCATGCAATTACCTAAACAGCCGAAATATTTACACCATGATCATTAGCCTCTGCATTTTAAGGTCTGTTTTACAGACCTTTTCTTTTAATACACGCCTTTTATTGTAAAATATCCGCGTATATACAATAAAGTCGTATTAAACCTTGAGGAAAAGATGAAAAAGATATTGCTTATTCTTATCTGTATTTCGTATAGTCATTTTGCCAATGCTCAAACTCAAAACTATATATTGGTCAATGGTGGTGGAATTGATGATAATGGTTTACTGTTGAAAAACATCCAAGGTAAAACTATTTATGCAAATTGCAATCAAAAGTGCGGGCAATGGTTTGACCATGATGAAGAAACAAGCGGACAAATTTTAAAAAAGGAATATATTGAAAAAAAAATCCAAGCAGATATTCAGTTTGAAAAGAATGCAGATCGAGTCATGGGTCCAAGTGCTGATGAGTCCTTTTATTTTATTAATCAAATTAAATTTATTGAATAATTTAAAAATAAATCATGAAATTAGAAGCCTTTCATTCTTTTTTAATGTCATGATCTTAAGGTCAAAAGCATTATGTTCTATATTATGGACTTAATTTTCAATTTTAAAATATTTTAGCTTCATATTTCACTCCTCAGAAACCAACTAAATTAAAACATCTTGACGCCCAGGTATGTCTGAAGCGGCGATACTGGCAATTGTTTGATTATACTTTTTGATACTGCGCTTGGTTTTTCCCATAATTTCATATAAAACTTCTTTTACAAGCTCCTGCTCTGGAGCTTGTAAATAAGCCGCCTGACACCATGTAACTGCTTCAACATAGTCATAATAATGAGGTCGATTTTTAGGGTCAAAATGCAGTCTTGCGATCGCACACATTGCAGCAATATGGCGTTTATGTGCTTTTGTTTTTAAAACTGCAATCATTTGCTCTGCAATTTCAGGATAATAGCTAAAATTAAATAAGCGGGTGACATAAATATCAATTAGATCATTCAGCAAATCAGAATTAATATAACGATGGTCTTGTTGCGACTTTTCTAAACCTAATCGGCTCTGTTCAAAATACCCTAAACTCTTTTTTAAATATTCTTTAGGTTGAGATTGATTTTCATCCATACTTAAATTTAGATAATGTATACCCATATTATACATGGCAATATAATGACCTTGATCTGCTGCTTTTTTTGCATAATACAGTTCTTGTTTCACATCATATAAGGCATGTTCAGCCAAAGAGTGAATATAACCAGCACTAAAGCAACAATACACAAAGCCTAAATCTGCACCTTGATGTAATAAATCTATAATAAAAATATATCCGTGATCATCATCAAAGTTGTTTGCGACACGAAAAAAACAACAGTAACGCCCTTCAGGATAAGCTTTGGGTGCTTCCAATAATTTTGCCTGTTCATACCAAGATTGAGCAACCAATGGATTTTTTTCAACACTAGACCAACCATGTTGACATAGAAAACCATAAAGAACAGCAGCACTGGCAAGACGCTTTCGATTGGACAATGCGATTCGGCCTAGAAAATCTGAATCTTGAGCATTATGTCGCCAAAAATAAATTGCACGATCAAGATCATACTCATCAAATACAGGATAATCTGCGGCGTTTTGATAACAAGATAAAATTCTTGGATCATTTTCATCTAACAGATAATAAAAATACGCCAATTTTAAATAGATAACTGCTCGATTACGTTCGGTTAAGGGGCGTTTTAATATTGCTTGGGCTTTTTGGATATATTTTTTAATTTCAAGTGTTTGATCTTTATCAAAACTTGTATCAAGCGTATCAAACCATACGATATAATTTAATTCACTTTTTTCGATTTCACTAAAATGTTGACACCAATCCGACTGAGCAAAATCAATAATGGCCTGATGATCGTGTCCCCATCTTGGCAATAGATACCAACAATAATCTCTTACCGCAAGCAAGCCAAAACCTGATTCTTCAATAAATATTTTTAACCAAAAAGCGGCATCAGCTTGAGGTAAATCAATTTCTTCTTTCAAATTTAGATATTTTAGTAAAAGTTGAGGTACATCTTGGGGTAGATCAATTTTTAAATCTTGATTTAAGCCACTTTTCTGCGCCATTGCTTGGGCTGAAGCATTTATTTTATGCACTAAATTTGAAGGATATCGACGCCTAAGCATCCACTCAGAAAACCACTCGGGTTCATCCAAGTGAACTGCCGAATTTAATAGATGCAGCGCAATTGTCCATGTATCCGAACTAAATGCAAAAGCTTGCATTGCGGAAGCATACAACTGCTTTTGCGCCTCTCTTGCACAATCCCACATTTCATCTGTAACATTGCTTGACCATTCTTGCCCACGATATTCCGCTGCCCAAAAAGCCCAATAACGCACACGAACAATATAAGGAAAAAAACTTTCTGGAAAAGCCAAATGCCATTCATTGATATGTTTTAACGCAGTTACGCCATGATTTAAGAATATGTCCTTAAACATTTGTTTGGGCTGATCAAACCATTCATTTTCCCAAAGCTGCGGCGATTTATGACTTCGACTTTGCCATAACACATTGAAAAAATCTTCCAATTCTGCATAGTTTTTACTTTCCAATAAACCTTGCGGACAATGGATATCTTTACGAAATACTTCATGGGTATATTCAGATTTAATCATCATTCAGCTACTTTGTTTTTATTATGGGTTGAGAATAAATCAATATTCCATGAATAAAGTGACCAATTATTGGGATATATGGATTGATATAAGTGTAAGTCTTGCTTTGCAGAGCGATCATAATTTTCAAAATCTGAATGTTTAAACATCAAATACAGCTCACGCCCTGCGACATATTTCTCGCCCATATCCTGCCAGCTAGAACAACAGTCTTGAATAATATTCGATGAAGCAACAATGTATTGCCATGCATCATATTCCTGTAATTCATAGAACTGCACCAATAACCGTATAGTAAATATTTTTTGAATATGGCTAAACACCAAAATATCTCTTAAATAACTTGCAGTACCAAATTCACTACTTGAATAAAGATTTTCTAATTGAGCGATTTGAAAATATTGATTTAAAAAATAACGAATCTGTTTCTCTTTAGAACCTGCTTTTTTCTGTTTGATATTTAACAATTGATTTAAATGGTTTTTATATATTTCTGGATGCTGTTCAAAATGCGCTAACGTTAAGCTATCCACCTGATACCATTGAATATGATTACGAAAATAAATCAGATCACCAGTTGCAAGCATCCATTGCTTACGATTGTCCTGCTTTAAATTTAACAGCATCCAAGGCAAAGCAATGATATAGACGATAATTTTAATCATCCAACCAAGCAATGGAATCTTGCTTAAACCATATAAAGTCTGAAGCAACCAGAAATAAGGCTTAAAGATCACGCTCCACAGCGATTTCTTTGACTTTGCTTGACTTAACTCAACCTTTAAATCAAATTTTTTCTCAGTTTGCTTTTGATTTGTATAAGCAAGGATTTCTTCTATATATTTTTCTGATGGGTGCCTGATATGTTCTGGACGATTTAGTCCCAGTAAAAGATGCTGAATCACATTGGTTTGATGATCATATTGTTCCAATAGATGATGATTTTTCATCAACAGCGTTTCAATTTTACAAGGATCATCTAATTCATGAAAATAGAAATATAAGGCTTGATTGACATGATTGGTTAAATCTTCATTTATCTCAGGTTGATAGACTATTCCCATGCTTAAACAATCAGGATTGTGATTATTATTTGGTTGAATATGATTTAAAAATAATAAGACATCATCTGCATATTTCTTAACTGGTGCTTGATTCTGCTTACCCTTAATCTGCTCAATACACCAGGCTTCACCATCCCATTCTAAACTGATGGTTACATGGGGCTTATTGCTTGAATCCCTTAAGCTAAAATAACGAAATATCCCCTGCTCTTTTTGCGTCACATAGTATTCACCATAGCCATCTTTCAATTCAATCAGGTTGCTAAACTGCCCTAAACAGTGCTGCATATAACGTGATTCAAATGCCATTTCCTTACGTAACAACATTCCTGTTGCCGTAATTTCAATAAACTTGCCTGTATTTACAGTTAAAACTTCATCAATTGCCTGCTCACTGCTGTCCCATTGCCCTTTTTCTAAACGCTTTTTCATTGCTTCATGATCTTTATGCCAAGCTTCTAACACTTGCTCATAGGTCATTTTCATGAATTTGCCTTTTAAATTGCTTTTTAAACGCGAATTAAAAAACTCTAAAATGGGCTTTTCCAGCTCCAAAATCTGTTCATTTAAAGGATCAACATACAACATCTGATGTTCTGGCTGTTGTTCAAGCTTGTTCAAAAACCATGTAGGAATGGGCTGCGGAAGTTGACAAATTTTCCAAGCAGAGACCGAATTTACATGAAAAACTGGATTAAATTGTTTAATCACATATTCAAAGAATTTCTTTTCAAACCATTGGGTAATTTCTGGATCATCTTTCCGGCGTTGACTACGCTCTACAATTGTCTTTTTTACTTCAGGGGCATTGACAATATCACGTGTTTCCATGCTGTTCCAATTTAACTTATTTCTAGTACATTTGATTTTTATAAAAAATATTCGAAATGATCGAAGTATGACTGACTATTATTTTATAACAAATTAATTCCAATAAAAAACGTTTCAGTCATATTTCACAATATTTATGTTAGCATTTTAAAAATTTTAATTGTTTATCCTATGAAAAAAATTGTAGTTTTCTCAGGTGCGGGAATGAGTGCGGAAAGTGGAATCAGCACTTTCCGAGATAGTAATGGCTTATGGGAGAATTATGATATTCAAGAGGTGGCTACACCTGAAGCTTGGGAGCGTAATCCTGCATTGGTGCAACGTTTTTATAATGAACGACGTCAACATATTCTCCAAGCCCACCCTAATCAAGCACACAATATCATTGCTCAATTCGAACAACATTTTGATGTCATTGTAATTACTCAAAATATTGATGATCTTCATGAACGTGCTGGAAGCCAACAAGTTATTCATTTACATGGCAATATTCGCCTTGCTAAAAGTTCTAAACCCAATTCGCAGTACACAACTCAGTTTTATCCTATAGATGGTTGGCAATTGGATCTAGAACAACATAAATGTCCTGAAGGATATCCACTTCGCCCCCATGTGGTTTGGTTTGGTGAAGCAGTTCCTGCTTATGAAGAAGCAGTACAGATAATCCTTGATGCTGATATTTTTATTGTTATCGGCTCCACATTAACCGTTTACCCTGTGGCAAGTTTGATACACGAGATTCCAGAACACTGTGATGCATATTATATTGATCCACAAGCCAGTTATGAGCGTGTTCCCCAACAATATCAATGTTTAAAAATGAGTGCGACTGAAGGGATGCAACAGCTTTTTGAAAAACTGACAACACATTAAAAAACCAGTGCAATTGCACTGGTTTTAAAAATTACAGCATAGCACTAAGCAAAATTATTCATTTTCATCTGTAGAATTCATCTGATCTTTTGTTACATCTTTAGGCGCTTTAGTCGATGATGAATCATTAAATAATTTATTCATTACAGGTTTAATCACTCGATAAATAATCAAGCCAATAAATACCAGTAAATAAAGAGGCCAAATGGTGACTAAAATAACCAATAAATCCAAAATAAATTGCCAGCCATATTGAACACCTTCCCAAGCACGCTTCCAAAAACTATCACCGTTTAAGCGTGCCACAGCAGCAACATCAACATCCAGACTTTCTCTCACCATCGCAGGTTGCTTAATGGCAATACTAATCGTGCTAAAACGCACACGATCTTGAACTTCAAGTTGGGTTAAACGGGAAATTTCATTCAGCTGTGATGGTTTGGTATCACTTGGAACGCTTTGAGTTTGTCCAATTTTTTCTTCTAAAAGCTTTAACTCAAAACGCTTAGCAGAATATTGTTGTTGATTTAAAAAGTACATCAATGGCAATAACTGATTGACATATATCGCAGCTTTATCACTCGGTACTCTGACAATGATCTCAGCATGCGGATCAACTTTTTCAAAAACTCGGATTTTACCATCCGCAATTTTTTGTGTTTTTACATCGAGTACATCAAAACTGATATTTTTCTGCTCTATAAAGCCACCCGCTTGAAAAGTGAGCTTATCAATTTCTAAAGCAGTTTTCACCACATCTTTGGCTGTGAAATTAACCTGTGCTTCTCGCACCATACGACGTGCTTTTTCTGCTTGGCTGACATCGGTACTTAAAATAGTTTCAGGTTTTTGTTCAGTCAGAGGTGTAGTATCAACAGAATTTTCACTAGCTTGCTCAGTACTTTTTTCTGCGGCATCAGCCGCTTGAACAGCATCCTGAGCAACGACTTGTGCATCTTGAGCAGCTGCTGAAGTTTCAGCAGCTTGTTCCGATTTTTTCGCGCATCCAGAAAGAAGTACCAAGCTTAAGGCGAGAATTAAATGTTTATTATTCATAGATTATTGACTTTTGTTGGTGATTTTAAATTTTGTTGAATTATAAAGAAACTTTACTTTTTTTACCATGCATAAAAATACAGCACCCAAATGCTGTATCTATCAGATCTTTTTTACACGGATCAATAGCCGTAATTCAAACAATTAGCCTGCTTTACCGATTTCTTCATATGGCTGTACTGCAATTTCTGCAATCATATTTTCAAAAGAGAAAATTTCATCTAGACGTTCTTGGCTCAATAAACCTTGTTCAAGTACAACCTCTTAAATGGTTTTATTTTCAGCAATACATTGCTTCCCAATTTCATCACACTTCGCATGACCTAAAATTGGATCAAGTAAGGTAATTATTCCGACACTACGCATCACAGCATCAAAACAGGTTTTTTCATTGGCAACCACACCTTGAATACACTTCTCATCCAAGGTTTGGATTGCATGGATTAGTAACTCAATTGACTCATTCATGGTAAGTGCAATCACAGGTTCCATAACATTTAACTGTAATTGGCCTGCTTCTGCTGCAAAGGTAATGGTTAAATCATTACCAATCACTTTAAATGCAATTTGATTGACCACCTCGGGAATCACTGGATTGACTTTCGCTGGCATGATCGATGAACCAGCTTGTAATTCAGGTAAGCGAATTTCCCATAAACCTGTTCTTGGGCCAGAACTTAATAGACGTAAGTCATTACAAATTTTAGAGAGTTTTACAGCCAAACGTTTTAAGGTGCTTGAAAGGATAATAAATACACCGCAATCACTGGTCGCTTCAACATAATCTTCTGCACCACTTAAGTTTAATCCTGTTAAGGCTTTTAAATTTTCATTGACCTGGGTAGCATAACCATGAGGCGTATTTACGCCTGTACCAATCGCAGTAGCGCCTAAATTAATTTCTAATAAAAGTTCACGGGTTTTTTTAATTAAACGAACATCTTCTTTGAGTAATGTAGCAAAGGCATGAAACTCTTGCCCTAATGTCATTGGGACAGCATCTTGTAACTGTGTTCGTCCCATTTTTAACACATATTGAAACTCAGCAGATTTCAATGTCAGTGAACTAATCAAGTTATTGATTTTTTCAAATAACAAATCCAGTGAATAGTAAGTTGCTAAACGTAATGCTGTGGGATAGACATCATTGGTCGATTGAGATTTATTAACATGGTCATTTGGATGGATGATGTCATAACGTCCTTTCGCATAACCTAAAGACTCTAACGCAATATTGGCAATAACTTCATTGGTATTCATATTAATCGATGTACCCGCGCCACCTTGGTATACATCTGTTGGAAATTCATCTTTCCAATTTTGCGGATTTTCAATCAGTTCATCACTGGCTTTTTGAATTGCTACACTGATTTCTTCAGAGATCGTATTAAATTGCAAATTAGTTTGTGCCGAGGCCTTTTTGACCTGAGCCAAAGCACGAATAAAAAAGTTTTGCTCTCCAACGGTATGTTTAGAAATATTAAAATTTTCTAAAGCTCGGATTGTGTGAATGCCATAATAACTGTTTATAGGAACTTCTTTACTTCCTAACAAATCTTTTTCTATTCTTGTAACTTCAAGTTGAACCGTTTCCATGTGATCTGCTCATTATGTATTTATGCACTATAGTTGTGCAGTGATAATAATATTCCTTCTCATCTGCTTTTGTACTAGCAAAAGATGTCATTTCGATAAACAATTTTATGTAACTATCAATTAAATGTTAACAATGTAACTTTACGTAAAGTATAATCCCACAGTCACTTAAACACTCCCAGTAGAATTTTTTAGATATAAATTGCTGATTATTTGCATTTGTATCTAAAGTTACAATCGGATACATAAATCTTGCACAATCACCTTATAAAAATCACAGCGATATTTTTTAGTTGTGTGAAAGAATTCGCTCGTGAAACTTATGCGATAAAAAATAAAACTTGGAGATTTACTCCACAAGGACTGAATTAAATATGGACTCACTCAACCCCACAGTTGTAACGTTTATCTTTTATATTATTGCAATGGTTTGTATTGGCTTATATGCCTATAGAAAAACCACCGATTTCTCAGATTATATTTTGGGAGGTCGAAGTTTAGGGAGTTTTGTCACCGCACTTTCAGCGGGTGCATCGGATATGAGTGGTTGGCTACTCATGGGACTACCGGGTGCAATTTACCTGACTGGATTATCTGAATCATGGATCGCAATCGGGCTTATTATTGGTGCTTGGCTCAATTGGTACTTGGTCGCAGGCCGTTTACGTGTCCATACTGAAATACAAAATAATGCATTAACATTACCAGATTATTTCACCAGCCGTTTTGGTGATAAAAAGAAAGTGATACGTATCATTTCTGCACTGGTCATTTTAATCTTCTTTGGTATTTACTGTGCTTCAGGCATGGTGGCAGGTGCACGTTTATTTGAAAGTATTTTTGCTATGAACTACACCACTGCTCTTTGGGTCAGTGCGATTGCAACCATCAGCTATGTGTGTATCGGTGGCTTCCTTGCGATCAGTTGGACGGATACATTTCAAGCGGGCTTGATGATTTTTGCATTGCTTTTGGCGCCAATTATGACTTTCTTGGCAGTTGGTGATTTACAACATGTCAATCAATTGATTGAAACCGCACGCCCCCATGCCGCAAATATGTTCCAAGGAGTTAGTTTTATCGCCATCATTTCATCAATGGCATGGGGCTTAGGCTATTTTGGACAACCACATATTCTAGTCCGTTTTATGGCAGCAGATTCAGTGAAAACTATTCCCAATGCTCGTCGTATTGGTATGGCGTGGATGATTCTATGTTTAGCAGGTGCTGTTGCTGTCGGTTATGTTGGTATTGCTTATTTCCAAGCACATCCGGACATTCCGTCTGCTGCAATTGTGGCAAAAAATCCAGAAACAGTGTTTATGGAATTGACCAAAATTTTATTTAATCCATGGGTTGCAGGTGTTGTTTTAGCCGCTATTTTAGCTGCTGTAATGAGTACATTAAGCTGTCAGCTTTTGGTATGCTCAAGCACCTTGACTGAAGATTTATATAAATCTTTTCTTCGCAAAAAAGCCTCACAAAATGAGTTGGTTTGGGTCGGTCGTTTAATGGTTTTAGCCATTTCAGTACTGGCTATCATTTTGGCATTTAACCCAGAAAGTAAGGTACTTGGTTTAGTCGCTTATGCATGGGCTGGTTTTGGTGCAGCATTTGGTCCACTTATTTTATTGTCTGTGTTCTGGAAACGTATGACTTTGAATGGTGCAATAATCGGTATCATTGTCGGTGCTGCAACAGTAATTGTTTGGAAAAACACGATGGTACATACCGGTTTATATGAAATCGTTCCAGGCTTTATCCTGTCTTTCATCAGTATCATTGTGGTTAGTTTAATGGACAAAGCGCCTGAAAAAGATGTGATTGATCGTTTTGAAAATGCTGAACAAATTTATAATCGTGAAATGAAAAACATGTAAATTCATGTGCTTGAATAAATCATTAGAGTTGGGGCATTGATGCCCCTTTTCTATTTCTTTACTTTCGCTTTAAAATTTAAATGTAATTGTGAGCTGTCTTTAATCACTTCCATTACTGGATAACTACGCGTTTCTTTTACCCCAGGCAATTGCCATAGCACCTGCCCTGAAATACGACGAAACTCTTCCATATCAGCACATCGAATCTTTACCAAAAAATCAAAACCACCACTGATCATATGACATGCCATAATTTCTGGATATTGTACGATTGCATCTGAAAACGCATCTAAAGCATTGGGTGTGGTTTTATCTAAAAGAATCTCAACAAATACAACAAAATTAGCGCCTAACATTTTTGGATTTAGTTTTGCTTCATAGCCTAAAATAAACCCTTCTCCTGTCAATTTCTGTACTCGAGCAAGCGCAGCTGTAGGCGATAAATTGACTTTTTCAGCCAGCTTAATATTGGAAATTTTCCCATCTTTTTGCAAAATATCCAAAATTCGAATATCTATACGATCCAAGTTTAAATATGCGCTTTCCATAGAATAATTCTCTAAATATTATTCAAATTATAGTGAGTTATTCACTAAATATTCTGTAATCATAAATTATATAAACCCATCTGCTCAACAAAAATATTTGCTAGTCACAGGACGTTGACAATGAATATGGATTCACCTCAAGTTTTAAACGCAAACCTACTGCCAAGTTTGGATTACATTACCGAATTTAAAGACAAAACTGATTTTGAAGAAAAAATCAATCATGCATGGCGTCTTGCTGAGTCGGAATGTGTTGAAAACTTACTTGAGCACAGTCAAATTTCTGAAGAGATGAATCAGAAAATCTATGACATTGCATTTAATTTAGCGCATAGCTTACGTGACCGTAAAAGTTCATCAGGCAAAGCAGGGATTGTACAAGGACTGCTACAAGAATTTTCATTGTCTTCACAAGAAGGCATTGCATTGATGTGCCTAGCTGAAGCCTTATTGCGTATTCCTGATAGTGCGACCCGAGACTTATTGATTCGCGATAAAATTAATCAAGGTAACTGGAAAGATCATTTAGGCCAAAGTAATCTCATGTTTGTCAATGCTGCTGCATGGGGACTCATGCTGACTGGCAAACTGATGGAAACACCTAAACAGACTAGCCTTTCTGGGATCCTCACTTCGCTTTTAGCACGTACAGGTAAAGGCATCATCCGTAAAGCAGTTGATGCAGCAATGCGTATGATGGGTGAGCAATTTGTTACTGGTGAAACCATCGAAGAGGCTTTGGACAATGCCAAAACCCTTGAAGACAAAGGTTTCCGTTATTCTTATGACATGCTTGGTGAAGCTGCACTGACTGAACACGATGCAGATCGCTATTTCGAAGACTATACACAAGCGATTCATGCCATAGGTAAAGCGTCTGAAGGTAAAGATGTTTATACTGGTCCAGGAATTTCTATTAAACTTTCGGCTTTACATCCACGTTATCAACGTTCTCAAACCGAACGTGTGCATCATGAACTTTATCCTCGTATTTTAAATTTAGCACTTTTAGCAAAGACTTATGATATTGGCCTCAATATTGATGCAGAAGAAGCGGATCGGTTAGAGCTGTCTTTAGAATTACTTGAGCGTTTATGCTTTGAGCCACAACTAGCAAACTGGAAAGGTATTGGCTTTGTGATCCAAGCCTATCAAAAGCGTTGTTTCTATGTGGTGGATTATATTATTGATCTGGCAAAACGCAGTCAAAAACGTTTAATGATTCGTCTGGTCAAAGGTGCTTACTGGGACAGTGAAATCAAAAAAGCACAAATTGACGGTATGTCTGACTATCCAGTGTTTACCCGTAAAGTGCATACAGATTTGTCTTATATTGCTTGTGCAAAAAAATTATTGGCTGCACCTGATCAAGTGTATCCGCAATTTGCGACACATAATGCACAAACGCTTGCCACAATTTATGAGTTAGCAGATCCACAAAAATATTATCTTGGTCAATACGAATTCCAATGCTTACATGGCATGGGTGAACCACTCTATGAACAAGTAGTAGGCAAGGTTTTAGATCAAAAATTAGGGATTCCATGTCGTATTTATGCGCCTGTCGGTAATCACGAAACCTTATTGGCCTATCTAGTTCGACGTTTATTGGAAAATGGTGCTAATACCTCATTTGTTAACCGTATTGCTGATAAAAATATTAAAATTGCAGACTTGATTGAAAACCCAGTTCAAGAGATTTTACATACTGCAGAAAAAGAACATGCAATTGGGCTAAAACACCCTGCTATTCCACTTCCTCATAATTTATATCAAGGCATACGCCAAAACTCTCAAGGTTTAGACCTAGCCGATGACAGTAAATTAAAGGATTTAAATCAAACTGTTCAGTACTATTTAAAACACCAATGGAACAGTTATAGCCTTGTCGATCAGCTTGATTTACGAGACTTATCAGAAATAAATTCGCAAGAAATCCGTAATCCAGCTGATCATGCAGATCTAGTTGGTTATGTGATCGAAGCAGAAACAACACAAGTGGATTTGGCCTTAGATAACGCTCATCAAGCTTTTGAAAATTGGAAAAATGCATCTCAAGATTTTCGTGCAGAGTTATTGCTCAAAGCTGCTTCGATTATGGAGTCGCGTATTCAGGAGCTAATGGTTTTACTATGCCGTGAAAGTGGTAAAACCTATAGTAATGGTATTGCTGAAGTACGTGAAGCTGTTGATTTCCTCAGATACTATGCAGCACAAATGCAAAGCATTGAGGAAAATGGGACACTCAGCCCACTGGGTACAATTTTATGCATCAGCCCTTGGAACTTCCCACTTGCAATTTTTACTGGACAAATTTCGGCAGCACTTGTTGCAGGAAATACCGTAATTGCTAAACCTGCTGAACAAACCCCATTAATTGCAGCACAAGCAATTCAAATCTTATGGGAAGCAGGAGTTCCAAAATCAGTTGTACAATTACTTCCTGGTCGTGGTGAAACAGTTGGAGCAAAACTCAGCCAAGATGAGCGTATTCAAGGCATTATGTTCACAGGTTCCACTGAAGTTGCTAAGATTTTACAAAAAACCGTAGCACAACGTCTGAGTCCAACAGGTCAACCGATTCCGCTAATTGCTGAAACAGGTGGTCAAAATGCGATGATCGTAGATTCTTCTGCACTGACAGAACAAGTCGTAATCGATGCAGTAAACTCAGCATTTGATAGTGCTGGTCAACGTTGTTCTGCCCTGCGTGTATTGTGCGTTCAAGAAGACAATGCAGCAACCTTAATTAAGATGCTTAAAGGCGCCATGCAACAGCTCAACATTGGGCAACCTATTTTGCTTAAAACAGATATAGGTCCAGTGATTGATTCTGAAGCGCAACAGAATATTGAAAAGCATATCGAAATGATGCGTAGCAAGGGTTATGCAATACATCAACTTGCTTATGAAACACCAACATCTGATTTAAATGCAGGCACATTTATTGTTCCGACGGTGATTGAACTTCCAAATCTTAATGATTTAAAACGTGAAGTTTTTGGACCTGTATTGCATGTCATTACCTATAAATATGGTGAATTAAAGCAATTGTTAGAACATATCAATGCAAAAGGATATGGCTTAACCATGGGTTTACATACACGTATCGATGAAACTATTCAAACTACCATTGAACATGCGGAAGTGGGTAACTTATATATTAACCGTAATATTGTAGGGGCTGTTGTTGGCGTACAACCTTTCGGTGGTGAAGGCTTATCAGGAACAGGGCCTAAAGCTGGCGGTCCGATTTATTTATATAAATTAATGCAGCATACAGCCCTACCAAAGCATCCTTTTGGTACTGTAAAAAATATCTCTGAACAGCTCAATCTAAAACCATCTGAGATTCAAAGAGAATTTCACACTTGGGCAAAACAGCATTATTCACAATGGACTTTGCATCAGTATCAATCACCGATTGCCTTATATGAGCTCCCGGGCCCAACAGGTGAATTGAATCAATATCATGTTGTATCACGTCATCGGATATTGGCAATCGCAGAGCAAGAACAGGCTTTGCTGAATCAATTTAATGCAATTTTGTCTCTCAATACGCAAGTCTGTATTTTAAGTGATGATGCGATTGCTTTAAAAATGATTCAAGCGATGCCAAAAGTATTGCAACAAAAATTTTCGATGATCAAGGATGTTGTTGCTGGAGAATTTGATGCAGTTTTACATCAAGGTGCGGGGCTAAAAGAATTACAGACCCAGATTGCGCAACGTCAAGGTGCAATTGTCGGCATAACTCACTTAACGGATGCCAATACAATTGTTCCACTTGCACCATTACTCATTGAGCGTGCGATCAGTATCAATACTGCGGCTGCAGGCGGAAATGCAAGTTTAATGACTTTAGGGAGTGAATAAACCATAAAGCAATGATTTAAATAATTTTTCCATTCCAAGCCAAAATCAATTGGCTTGGTTTTTTTTAGAATTTTTATTTTAGTTTGTAGATATTGATTTTGCTTAAAAATCTGAGCAAATGAATCACTATTCAGGATAACTCCTTAACAATAATTCCTGTTTAATTTTCTCATAATTATCCTGTATTTTTGGGGATAGACTTTCTACAAACCATACCCCATCGGCAGCATAACGTAATATTTTTAATGTGACAGAATAATCAGTTTCAGCATGTTGAGATAACCGTCGTGTTAGCCATTGATCCCACTTCTCACTGTAAGATTTATCTGTCATCAATGTCATGCTTAAAGCACTCCATATAGTGTTGACTCCAAATGAAGAACTTAAGGTGACATCAATATATGCGCGAGTAAAGCAGCCATAAGTGACTGGATCTTTTTCAATTGCTAGGCTGACTTGCTGGTCCAATTGTTGGATTAACTCTTCCAACATTGCCTCAATTAAAACTTGTTTATTGGCAAAATGATGAAATATACCACCTTTAGTTACACCTGAATGAGTTGCAATACTTTGAATCGACACACCATTTACACCGTGTTCAGCAACTAAATTCATCGTGTTGGCTAAAATTAATTTTTTAACACCTTCAGGATCTTTTTTACGTTGATAAGCATTTCCAACAATTTTATCCATACTCAAATCTTACCCGCTTCGTGCTTTTATCAATGTCCTGCTGATGTTGAAAATAAATTAATCACCAATACACCTGAAATAATTAATCCAATACCTGCAATTGCAGCAAAGTCTAAGCTTTGTTTGAAAATGAAGTAACCCACCAAAGCAGTGAGAATAATACCAACACCAGCCCAAATTGCATAAGCAATACCTAATGGAATTGTTTTAATCACTTGAGAAAGTAAATAGAAAGAAATCACATAAAAAAACACCACCAGTAAACTTGGGACTAACTTTGTGAAGCCTTGGGATTTCACTAAGAAAGTTGAACCAGTTACTTCAGCGAGGATAGCGATAGCCAATAAACTATAGGCAAAAAGTATAGAATTCATAAATTCATCAAAAGATACCAGTTGGTTGGTATGTTATATAAATTCAATTTACAATACAATCTTTAGCTATTTGTAATCTCAGCCATTAAATTTTATGAATAAAAAGCAACATCACTTTGATAAAAACTAGTTTTATAAAAAAAGGTGAGTTATCAATATGATACTCACCTCTTTTTTTCAATTTCCCACCTAATCAGGTTGGATGGATAAAGTAGAAAAATGAAATTATAAACAACAAGGCAATTATCGCCAAAATTAAATACGTGTTTACCGTGTTGAAACTCTTTATAAAGTTTAAAATTTCCATTATTTTTCGTCACAAAATAAACCAGTATTTATTTTAATATATTTTGTCACAATTTGTAAGATAATTAAGCCTAATTAAATTAAAAAACACTTAAAAATAAGTCTAACTGGCTACTTTTACGGCATGAATAGATATTAAAAAGATTTATTATAAATGATAAATATTCTCACATATTTGTTTTTATTCAGTTATTATGCAGGTTTTGATACCTATATCACAATAATTATTGCAGCACCCTGCTGTTTAAAAAATATTCAAACTCATTAGTTTTTCTTAATAAATAATATTATTAATGCATTAACCGCATGGTAAAAAAATCAAAAAAAAGAAATATTTAGATACATCATCCAAAAAAAGTGGATAAAAAATGAAGAATTAATAAAAAAGTGTTACAAGTTGTGTTTAACAATGGTCGCGGATGTCAATATTCTAAATGTGATAAATTTAGATTTTTAAAAGCAAAGAGTGATCCCTGCTGGATCAAGTAAGGGCTCTAAAGATATATTACTTTTCTCATGCAATATGATAAAAAATTCACACTCATTCCTTGAGTTGTAAATTTTTTAATAAATGATAATTTTATTATTCTTTTCAGTAAAAAACTTACTTCACCTCAAAATGATGTTTTTCTGTGACCAATTTAATTTTTATATCTTTGTAGTAGCGGACCATTGTGTTATTTGGATCTTTTTTCAGTGCATCTGCAAATTTATCTTCATTCATTAACTTCGCATAAGTTTTATAGCCAATTTCTAAAGTTGATGCTTTTTTACTAGATTCTTGAAATTCATCTATTCGCTTGTTGATTTGCTTTACACTAATTTCCATTTTTCATTTCTCGCTACAATTTCATTTTTTATAACATGCTTTTATGACAATACCGTTTAAATCATTATTTTTTGAGTTTATTTTGCAGCAACATTTTTCTTCAAAAACATAATAGTTTGATTAAATATTTATTGACTCGCTTTTTTACCTAAGAAAATCGATACTCATGGACCAACCATTCTTTTGATTCGGGGTAGGAAATAGCTTGAACGAGGATTTTGCTTTTCTTGCAAAGCTTTTACAAAAGGAATGGATTTCGTATCAGTCAAAAAATCTTTATTTCCCCCACTGATAAAAAAGAGGCGGATAGTTTTTGGTAAAAAGCTGTAGAGGTGATCAAAGTTTTAAATATTCAGGATTATCTTTTTGATTAGCTATATAAACTTGGACAAGCTTATTTACCCTCACTCAATCAGTTTGATTTCATCTGGTGCTGTATGGATAAAAGCATTCATATCATAGATCCCACATTACAAGATCAATTCCTTAAGTTGTGAAGCTTCTATCGTAGCTATAAATCCAGATTGCATGGAGATATTAGGGCTCGTGAGAAGCACTACATAAGGACTGGCTGAATTAATCCCAGCTAAATCCCCTGCTAAAAATAATTGATCTGCATTTATATGGTTTTTTTTGCATTTTGCTGGATAAATTGCAGTGCGATATTGATTTGATACAATTGCGTTGGATAAGTTGCTTGTGCTGCAAATTGCTATCGCACCAAAACAACATTATAACTTTATGCTGCAAGCAGCTTAAAATATCCTTTAGCATTATCTTTAGCACCTGAAATCCAACCACCACCATGAATCCAAATCACGCTTGGACGTTTTATCAAGGTGTTGAATATCTTTTGACTGCTAGAGATCTAAACTGAGTTTTAGCTGTTCTTGATAACGAATGTTATTTCTAACAATGACATTCTTTGGTGCATGTTTATCTATCAAATAGTGTTCAAGTATCAATCACCTTAGCAAGGATTTTGTTATTTTTTTGCATATTTTGGCAAGCTGATAATGTGAATAGTGAAATTATACAAATAAGAATTTTCAGTTTACACATTTTGATCTTCAAAATGTTCGATCATTGTGATTTTCACATTATCGATAACTTCAATTTTGACCCAAACATAGTCTAAAAAATGAAGTTTTTTACTTTTAATTTCAATGCTAAAAACAACTAAAAATTTTAATTTATATTTGCGCGATTTGTTGATGTAGACTTTGCAAAAATAAATCCGCTTCAGCTTTGGTTTGACACATTTTATGATATAGGCCATTGGCATTTTGATTGTGCGGGGTATATTCTATATTTATAGAAAAATTCTGCGTAATCATATTTTTAGAAACATGTATCGCGATAATATGCAGTGAATTTAGGTAAAAACCATCTTCTATTTTAACCAGCATTTTAAGCCTCAAACTTTATAACACAGAGAGAGTAAGACAAAAAAGCCCATCTTTTGATGAGCTTATTGTTTAAATATTTTAAACTTAATCATACTTCAATTTAGCCAGTATTTAAAATTTTTGATTATTTATTATGTAACAAAAGGAATATCCACTAATAATTTTCTTGAACAATACAATAAAAAAATTTAACACATCATCAAAAATCAGCTTTAGATTGTCCGACATTTTTTCACCTGATCAAAATACTTTGATGTTAGATTGAAAAAATCGTGATACTTATCACATTTCATAATAAAAGTTATTTTATCTAAATCTCTTTTATGGAGGTTGTTAATATGAATTATTTGATTATTTTAAATTCATCACAGGCACACCATTTTGATGAAATGCATAAGCTCATTTGTGACTATGATGCTTCAATTCGAGTAAATCCTACCACTTGGCTGATCAATACAACTTATGAAGCCAACATCATTCGCCAGCATTTAGCGAATATTATTAGTATTCATGACTCATTGTTAGTCTTTAAGATCGATGGTGAACATTCTTTTACCAATGATTTAGATTTAAATGACTGGATAGAGGATATAAATAGTAAAAGTATGATTCATGTTTAAATTTTGCGTTCTGAATGGACATGACCAAAGTTTAAACCAACCCGATTGATCATGTTTCAAAAGTCATGCCTTTCCTGTTGAGAGTCAGAATCACAATAAAATGTAGTTTCAAAGCATAAATGATTGAATTGAAGGAAATGAATGCATAACGTTTAAATTATCGTTTTATGGATTATATATTATTTTAGATCTAATCATAAATCCTTGAAATTACATCACGGCGGTACTTTCAAGGATATTTAATTAAGCAGCTTTAATTTTATTTATGGTCTTCAACAAACTCTTTAAAGTCAGCTTTACGTATTTTGGCATGAATTCCCTTGGTCTTATCTACCACTTGCGATACTTCAAAATCAGTAGCAGCACTGAGGTAGGCATAAGCAATCGCTTCATCAATACCATATTCTTGGTTTAAAAAACGGATCGCTTCACGTGTAGATTTTTTCATTGCTTCATCTAAATCTTGATCTAATCCGGGTGTGATCCAAAATTCAGCATTTTCGGCTAATGGCTGTACGATTTCTTTACCTGGGATTTTATCTTTGCCTGTTTTTAATAAAGTGAACTTGAGTGTTGCTCTTGCTGAGGCTTCTAATGCAGTTAAAGCAACTTCGCCATCACCTTGGGCAAAATGACTATCACCTGTATAAAACAATGCACCTGGCACTTGTACTGGGTAATATGCAGTTGATCCAGCACCTAACTCATTTATATCAATATTGCCACCATACATCGCGGGTGGAACTGAATGCACTGGTTCTGATGTATTCGGCGCGACTCCCATGATCCCCATGAAAGGGCTCAGTGGGAAACGAATCGATTTACCCGATTCTGTTTTTAATACCCCCTCATATTCACCCTTTGCATTTTTTTCTATTGGAGTAAATACTGAAACATTCCCATATCGCTCAGGATGTTCAGCCGAAGCATTTTCTTGTTGTGGTCTTTTAGGATACTCACCCACTAATGCACCTTTACCATGACGATTCGAAATGACGCCATATGGAACACGAGGCTCTACTTTAATGACTTCTACTTTTAAAATATCACCTGGTTGCGCACCTTGAATTGCTATTGGACCAGTCACAATATGAGGACCATCTTTATGAAAATCATGTTTTAGCGAAGATTTGGTAATATTTTTTGCTTCATCTAAAATATATTCATCCCGTACCCCTTTGGATTTAAAGAATTTTTCTGCATCTCGTCCTTGATCTTCAAGTAACCCCTCATGTGAAACTGTATCGAAAGTCACAACACTTCCCGATGGAACAGTTATCACTGGCTTTGCTTCTTTATTCGGTAAGTAACCCCAAGTAATCGTGTTTAAAGTTGATGGTACATAATAATTACCTTTGTATTCACCGTCTTTTAATTGAACAGGCTTGTTGGATAATTGCTTAAGGACATTAAAACTTTCAGCATTAACTGCTGAAGTACTGATAGCACTGCAAATAAACAGTGAAAGAACCGTCTGCTTAAACATAAAAAATACCTTTAACAATTGAAAAATAAAAATATTGCAAAGGAGCTTCAGCAAATTTCATGCCACGGTAAAATTACATTAATTTAAGCATTTCAATGAAAAGTGCGCTAATTATTTTCATCTGTGCGTTCTAATCAAGTGCATAAATGAGGAAGTATGCTTAAATATCTTATTTCAATTGAATTTTAAAGATGTCTATTCTAAATTATGGTTTGCACTCTACTTTCTACAAATCACTTGAACATACCATATTAATTTCATTATTGATTGACAATAAAAAACCCCACCAGATGGTGAGGCTGTTGAAGTTACAACTCTATTTTACTTCTTTCACTGTAAAAGATTTATCTTTTGCAAGTTCAATGGTTCCTTCATCGCCTTTAGAATGAATTGAAACACCATTTTCCCCCTCAAGACGCATACCACTTCCAGCAGGAACCTCTTTCAAGGAGTAATTATTTCCATCATTATCAGTTAATGTTGCTGTAACAAAATTATCACTGGTCTTCAGCGTAAATTGTTTCTTATCAGCTGTTTCATACTTTACCGTTTTTTCAGCTGACTCATTTGTATCAACAGCAACTGCGCTGCTACTTACCTCATTATCAGGAGATGTCGCTTTATCTTTGTCTTTTGCATTACACCCAGCAACAAAAACAACAGCTAAAAAAGATGAAATTAATAATAATTTTTTCATGTTTAATCTCGAATAAATATGGAAGTTAAGTTCTAACATAGCGCTTTAGAGCAATCCAACCACTAATTGCGAATTACTACTTGTTATCTACACAAATCATAAAAATCATTTAGAACCCTATACATTTTAAGCTTGAATTTCTTTTAATTTATATATTTAAATTTATTTTTTAATCAATTAGCAAGATGTATTGAGCTCAGACAAGTGCTGTCATTGCCGATTAGGACGAGGTAGTTTTATATCATTACAGAAAATTACTCGGCTATCATAGCTTATACCTCTAGTATGAATTCTTATAGAGAAAGCCTAAAAATTACATGAATTAGATATAAAATATCTAAATAAAACTTTGCTTTATAATTTAATAATCCTCCCACTTTTCGATATCTTTTAATTGTGAAATCGAGCCTAAAGAATCAAAGATCTATCTATAAAATGTTTGTCTAATCTCAAACAAGACTTTATTTTTACAATAAAAAAACGCTTTAAGCGTCTTATCATAAACATGATTTCGATTTCGACCAATGCATCATATCAATCAGCCCACTGTATCAGTGGGCGTTGGATTAACTGTCCTTATCCACTGAATGTGGCGTTGTTGTTTGATCTTGCTTTTGTGTATCTGTATCTCTTTTTTGACACGCTGTTAAACCGATCAGCATAGCTAAACTTAAAATTGAAAAGATTTTCATAGTTCGCTCAATTTTGCTTAAAAAATATACCATATCAAAGTATGAACTTCATAATGTGTATTTTATGAAACTTAGGTAACATTTCGAACTGACTTGCAAAATTTTAAATCTGTATAAATGACAAATTATATACACTCACCAACAATGCTTACATTTAAAAAGTCTACTCAGATTATTAAGATATTTTTTAATTTTCAGAATTATAGACACATGCTTGGTTTTCTCTTTAAAAATCCATTTAATTCGCCAAAATTTAGTCAGTTCGCCTTAATATTAACCAGAGTTTCAATCGGTTTATTTTTCTTAACAACGGGTTATAACAAATTATTTGTAGAGAAAAATCAACAAATCATGTTGGAAACGATTGTTTCTGCTGGTATACCTTTTCCAGAAGTCACAGCTATCATTGTTTCTTTATTTGAATTTGCATTCGGGCTATTGCTAACCCTAGGATTATTTACTCAGTTAACCAGCCTTATATTGCTCTTTATTTGCTTTGTAGCACTCGTAACCGTTGGTATTTATACAATTCCACCGGGTCTTAATTTGATCACTTGGATAAGCTGGTTTTTTTATACCCATGATTTGCTTTATATTTTCATTTTACTTTTTATTTTTACAAACAAGCCAGATTCTTTCACGCTAGATAAACTTTTTTTCAAAAAATACTTTTAGAAATTACCCACTTTTTGGGGAAATGGGTTATTAAAATAATATATTAGTTGATTATGATGTATGAGAATTTATCTTTAAATGAAATTTTAAAATTTATTTATCTAAACAAGCATCTTCAATCAACTTACTACCCTGTGGAAATTTAGTCACAGTTCTATAAGTTTCAGTAAGATCTGCATTGTAATCATAATATCCTGAATATAAGAAAATTTTTCTAGCTTCGCAGTCGTGATAACCAATCATTTTGATATAAGTTTGAAGCTCATATTCTCTACCAAATATTATTCTCGTCACAATCACTTTATATTTAGGTTGATCCAAAGCTGTTTCTCGTTCTGCGATTAATTTATCATTTTCAGGATACCGAGTATGATCACGATCAAAATGTTCTTTGAATTTCTCTATATTTAATTTTTTATCAAAAATTGGCATTATTGGATCTGCATAACAAAGCTGTGATATCCATAAAATAAATAAAAAAAGGATTTTTTTCATAATTTATAATTTTTTGAATGCTCTATAAAAGAAGTTTAGTTTACATAAAATTAAAGCCCATCTATTGATGAGCTTTGAAGTTATTTGGTTTGTTTCGGGTCAATTTTATAACAATCGGTTCGCATTTTCGGTGAGAGTGCATTACTGTTAAGCATACTCATCCCATTCTGACTCTGATATCTAAAGCGATCATAATCACTCATTGTTGATGTAACGTTACTGACATCTGCTCCATATCCCATACAATGCGCATGATTACTTTCTAAATCATAGCTGGTACAAAATACCAATAAAAAAGCTAATAAATATTAATGATTTCACTTGTGTTTTTACTTTAAAGACTAAAAAATAATTTGGTTTAAGTAGATGTCGATAACGCCCATCAACATCATAAAAATATGCCATACCCGATGTATAAGATCAATATATCTTCACCGCCTTGAGCCACCATGTTATATACTATTTTAGATAAATTTACCGTAATTGCCTTTGTATGTCTGACTTACAGCTTTCCTTAAGCGAATACCTTGCAACTGTTCAAGAAGTTATACGTGTAACTTTTGATGAACCAATATGGGTAAAAGCTGAGATTAGAAATCTAAGCATCAAGGGCGGCCACTACTACTTAGAACTTGCAGAAAAGGAGGAAGATTCAGATAAAGTCATTGCCAGTTGTAAGGCAACAATCTGGAAATTCTCTGCTGCCAAAATGGTGTTAAAGTTTGAGCGTGAAAGTGGCATTGAACTCTCTCGTGATCTCAATGTACTGATTAAAGTGAAAGCTGTATTTAATCCCCAATATGGTTTTTCAGTCAATATTGAAGCAATAGATTCAAGTTATACCTTAGGTGATCTTGCACGGCGTTATCAACAAATTTTAGAGAGACTGACCAGCGAAGGTTTACTGAATAAAAATAAATTACTGCCTACCCCATTTGATATTGAGAATGTGCTCGTCATTGCTCCTGAAAATGCTGCTGGCTTGGGTGACTTTAAGAAAGATGCAGATGCTCTCGATCAAGCTGGCGTTTGTCATTTTGTCTATCATACAGCAACGTTTCAGGGGAACACTGCGGCTACAAGTATTTCTGAAGCTTTAGCAAATGGATTACGACAATGGGCGAAAGACCTCAACACCCCACCAGATCTTATTGTGATTATTCGTGGTGGAGGTGCAGTCAATGATCTGGCCTATCTCAATGATTACAATCTCGCTGCGCTACTTTGCAAACGCTCTGTTCCAATCTGGGTAGGTATAGGTCATGAAAAAGATAGAACCATTTTAGATGAAGTAGCGAACCGTTCTTTTGATACACCGAGTAAAGTGATTGCAGGGATTCGAAATCTAATCGTAGAGCGAACCCAAGATGTGCTAGATTCTCTACAGAAGATTAAACTGTTATCTCAACATCAAATCACTGCTTACCAAAGCCAAAATGATCAATACATCAAAGTCATTAAAACGCTTTCTCAAGGGCAGATCAATGAGGCAAATAAAAGCTTAGATTTGATGAAAGGTACTGTTCAGTATTTGGCACAGCAACTGATTAAATTGGCATCCAATCAAGTTGAATCACTCATGCGTGAAACGCTTTTGCAAAATCCACGTCATGTCATGGCCAAAGGTTATGCTATTGTCCGTAGTGATGGTAAAGCCATTCGTTCTATTCAACAAATTTCAACTGATCGCATCCAAGTAGAGTTACTGGATGGCACGATCAACGCAAATGTGACACAGGTATTAAGCAATGGCTAAACAAGATTTAACATTTAAAGAAGGTTATGACGTTCTAAAGAAAAATGCAGAATTATTAGAATCTCAAGAAGAACCTGATATTGATAATTTAATGAAGATTGTTGAAGAATCTATGTCTGCATATAAAGCCTGTAAGTCACGTGTAGATGCGGTGCAACAAGCTTTAAATGAGACTTTTAAGGAATAGATAAATAATAAATCTGAATGTTTAAGAACTTATAAATATGCTATTTCCCCTATAAAAATAAGAGAAATAGCATTACAAATATAATTAAATCAAAAAATTATAAGCCATTAAACACTTAACATACTATTTAAGGTTTCACTGACATTTTTTGATTTCACTTGAGATTTTAATCCATCAAGTGCGGCTTTTACTTCACTTCGTTGTGGCTCAGCTAATGTATACCAGCGGGTGAGGACTTGAAGTAAACGAGACCCAACAATTGGATTTTTCTCATCCAAATACTTCGCCAAATCGACAAAATGCCGAACACCAAAACTCCATGCATTGACAGGATTGGCATTTAAACCACCACTTACTGAACGAATACGGTTAGGTGTACCTAAATCATAATCAGCATGTGAAGTTAAATACTGAATCGTTTCAGCGGTTGCTTTCGGATGCGCTGCTTGAATCATAAACCATTGATCTAATGACAATGCTTCATCCTTAAAGCGCTTATAGAAGTCCTCTAAGGCTGCTTTTGCTTGTGGAGCATCATTCCATACCAATACTTTAAGTGCGCCAAGTCGCTCAGACATATTCACAGAATTTTCATACTGTGCATAAGCCAAATCAAATACTGCGGTATCCCCCTGACGTGCCATAAAACTCAACATAATATTTTTCAGAGCACGAACACCCATTGCTTGTGAAAATTCATTTTGTGAATCTGGATCAAGTGATAAATATGTTTCTTTAACAAAGTCATCCAGTACTTTTGCCAATTGATTCAACAAAGCTTCACGTGCTTCATTTACAATCAAAGGATTATAATCTTGGTCGATACGACTACCCAAATAACCTTCACTTGGTACATCAAATAAGCGTGATGCCAAGAGTGGATCTTTTTCAATTACACTTGGTAAGGTCTGTTTAATTGCCTCTACATAAATTTGAGCATCATGACCATTAAGCAAAATACGCTCAAGTAAAGTCTGTGTTGCTTGCCACTGATTAAAACCATTGGTTTCATATTGTAGCAAGAAGGCAAGTTCTTCATCTGAATAATTAAATTCAAGATTTACCGGTGCTGAGAAATTCCGTAATAAAGATGCTACAGGCTTTTCGGTCACGCCTGTAAATTCAATGGTCGCTTCTGTTTGATCAAACAAATACACCCCATCTTTTACCCCATTTTCAAATAAAGCCTCAGAATGTAAGGTGTACTGCTCACCTGTTTCTGCATTAAACAATGCTAAAGCCACAGGAATAGGTACAGCTTTTAAATTTGGATATTTAGGATGGGTTTTTAAACTTTGTTTAAAACTCAAACGATAAGTGTGAGCACTCTCATCATATTCACCTTTCGCTTCAAGCTTTGGCGTTCCTGGTTGGTTATACCAGATTAAAAATGCAGATAAATCGACACCTGAACCCGCAGTTAAAGCAGCAACCCAATCTTCAACAGTGACAGCTTGGCCATCATGACGTTGAAAATATTCATCGGTTCCCTTACGGAATTTTTCCTTGCCCAATAAGGTTGACATCATGCGGTTAATTTCCGCACCTTTCTCATACACTGTCGCAGTATAGAAATTGTTGATTTCGACAAAATGATCTGGACGTGGCGGATGCGATAATGGGCCTGCATCTTCTGGGAATTGATGCGCTTTAAGAACCGCAACATCGTCAATACGTTGTACTGCTGCTGATTGTAGATCTTCTGAAAAAGACTGATCACGGAAAACCGTTAAGCCTTCTTTTAAACACAATTGGAACCAATCACGGCAAGTAATACGGTTACCTGTCCAGTTATGGAAATATTCATGAGCAATCACAGACTGTACACGCATGATTGCTGCATCAGTGGTATATTCTTCATCAGCAAGCACACATGATGTATTGAAAATATTTAAGCCTTTATTTTCCATTGCGCCCATATTGAACTGACTGGTTGCCACAATCATATAATTGTCTAGATCATATGCACGTCCATAGTGTTCTTCATCCCAACGCATAGAATGCTTTAACGCTTCCATCGCAATATGACATTTTGGGATATCTTTTTCTTCTGCATAAATTTCTAATGCCACATCACGACCTTCTGTAGTGGTATAACGGTCTTTTAAAACCGCTAAATCACCAATTACGCAGGCAAATAAATAAGCTGGTTTTTTGGTTGGATCTTCCCAAATGGTATAGTGGCGCTCATCACCAGTTTTACCAGCTTCAATCAAGTTCCCATTTGCCAAAAGCACAGGGTATTTGTTATCGGCTTCTACACGAGTGGTGAACACGGATAATACATCTGGGCGATCAGGGTAGAAAGTGATTTTACGGAAACCTTCTGGCTCATTTTGAGTGACAAATAGATCACTCCCCGCAAGATATAATCCTTCGAGTTGTGTATTTGTTTCAGGATGAATGACTACAGATGTTTCAACGATGGATTCATCTGGCGCATTGGCAATCACCAACTGCTCAGAATCAAGCCTATATTCACTTTCAGTCAGTTTTTTACCATTAATAGAAATTGATTTAAGTTCAAGATCGCGTCCAAGCAATACCATATCTCCAGCTGCTTGACGTTTCATGACTAATTTGCTGTTTACGTTGGTATGGTCATCATAAACTTGGATATCGAGATTGATTGAATCTACAACATATGAAGGTTTTTGATAATCTTTTAAATATATAGTTTGATCTGCTTCAACTACTGGGTTTGCCGCGATATTCATATGATGTCCTAATCCTATTGTTGAGCTTCGACTTGTTATCGTGAGCTTGATCATCAATCAAATTTCACAAAGTGTCTGTTCTGTACTGTTGATTAATTTCTATATGGGTCTAGTTGAAATTAATTTCAATTGTTAGAATGCAAAAAACGTGCGAGATGGCCTATCTTTATACAACAATTTATCCTGTAAATCAGAAATGATGCTTATGAAAATTAATGCAATAAAAAGCAAACAAGATTTTTTAACATTTTTAGATAAACTCAAACAAGATCGTCTTGAAGATATTCAAGAATGGGAAAATATATGAAATCGCTTAGGCTATTTACAACGGTAATGTGTCTTCTCCCTTTGTCTGTTTATGCAAAGCAAACTGCCCCATATTTTTGCTTTAAGGAAAGTCAAAACAATAATATTCTGCTTATTTCTGAGGAAGAATTTCCAAAAGTCAAAACAGTAAAATATTATCCTTATATGAAAAAAATCTCGCTAAAATTTACTCACTATGATGCTGTTGATACAGCACAAGGTAGACCGAGTGAATTTCACAATTTCTATAAAGAAATAATCAATCAGAAAGAAACAGGAACTTATGAAATCGTTTATCAAGGTGCTGTGCTTTACAATGTCAATTACACCAGTAAAAAAACTAAGAAAATGACTCAATTCGACAGACTCTATCATGACGATGAACAAATTTTTCAAAAACTTAAGCAAAATGGAGTTGAATGTTTTTAACGATATTTTTACAAAGAAAAACTTAGAATTATGCCTTCTTTATCTGAAATTATGGATAATGGCTTTAAATGAAATCAAGATATGGAATTATGAAGTTGCGAACATTGCTCAGTGTATGTTGTTTTACTTTGTTGAGTCTAAGTACAATCAGCCACGCCAATCCTGAGTTTCTCCCACCAGATCAAGCTTTTCAATTCTCTGCCGAATCAATTTCAGAAAATAAAGCACAATTGAAATGGACAGTTGCACCTCACTATTACCTCTATCATGATCAGTTTAAAGTAACAATTAACAATAAAGCTGTACCTTTAAGTCTTCCCAAAGGTCATATCAAAGATGATCCAACTTTTGGGAAAACTGAAGTTCATTATGAAAATGTGACAACACAAATTCAGGTTAAACCTAATTCACAATATTTAGTGATGTATCAAGGTTGTTCTGCAGATGGCTTATGTTATCCATTACAAAGAAAAACCATTGCAACTGATGCAGATGGCTTATTACCGCAAAGTAATACATCTTCAAAACGCCTTTTCAATAACAATCCTACTAGCTCATTACTCAATCAATCTGATACCGCAGTCGCAGCTCTAGATACAAAAATCAAAGAAAATGCTGAGACTAAAGTAAATTCAACTGTTGGAAAAACAGGTTTAGACAAAGTATTGGATGAACAAACCACTGAGCTGGGACAAAAAACTACTAATGAAGCAGACAACACTGTAAATCCAAACAATTTCAACGCTTCTGCTGCAAGCGGTAATGTCATTACAGATAAAGAAAATTCTACTGGTTTACACAGTAATATTGACACTAAAAACACTACATCGTCATTACAATGGAATGATGATCAATCATTCTTTAAGCTATTATCTAAAGACTCTCTGTTTTTAAACTTATTGGTATTCTTTGGTTTAGGTATTTTATTGGCTTTTTTGCCCTGCTCGCTTCCGCTTATTCCTATTCTCTCAGGGATCATCATTCAACGTGCTAAAGGTTATAAAGCTGTTGTGATTGCCTTATGCTTTGTGATCAGTATGGCTGTAGTTTACGCGATTATGGGTGTTGTGGTGGCTGAAATTGGTTATAGCTTTCAGCGTTGGTTCCAAAGCCCTTGGATTGTTTCGTTGTTTGCAGTTTTATTTGTTGTTCTGGCTTTAAATTTATTTGGTTTATATCAATTAAACTTACCACAATTTATTACCAATAAATTAAGTCATCTGCAAAATAATCAAAAAGCTGGGACAGTACTCGGTGCTGTGGTTATGGGTGCATTATCAGCGCTCATTGTTGGCCCATGTATGAGTGCCCCGCTTGCTGGCGCATTATTATTTGTTTCACAAACTCAAAGTGCTGTATTAGGTGGCTTGTACTTATTTATTCTAGGTCTAGGTATCGGTTTACCTTTATTTATTGCCAGTGTATTTGGTTCTAAATTATTACCAAAACCAGGTAAATGGATGGATCGGATTAAAGTCAGTTTCGGCTTTATTATGTTGATGGTTGCATTGTATTTCATTCGTCCAATGCTTCCTTCGACTATGTACGCTGCAATTTTTGCCATGCTATGTATCGCATTGTCAATCTATCTCTTTTTTGCTCTACGCGACAGTGAAAAAATAGTCAATAAAGTTATTCTAGCCATCATCGCAATAGCCAGTTTAGTTGCTGGTTTTTGGAATATTCAACAAAGTTATTCTGCTTATCAAATTCAACATAGCCAAGCAGAACATTTAGTTTGGAATAAAGTGACCACCGCTGAACAATTAGAACTGGCATTGGTCAATGCAAAACAGCAAGACAAACCAATCATTATTGATGTCTATGCAGACTGGTGTGTGGCGTGTCAACCAATTGAAAAAGAAGTATTCCCGCGTACAGATGTACAAGATGCATTGAAAAACTTCACGCTCATCCAATTAGACTTAACGCAATACAACGCCTCACAAGATATTATTTTAAAACAACGTGAAATTTTAGGTCCACCCACCATGTTGTTTTTAAATAGTAATGCGCAAGAAATCCGTGAATTGCGCTTTACTGGAACCTTCTCAGCACCACAACTTATTCAACAAACTGAAAAAATACACACAGGACGTTAAACAAACTTCCATGATCACTGCACAGGCAATTCATTTAGGACCGATTATGTTGCCATGGGGATTAACCATCCTCATGCTTGCGATACTGATGAGTGTGGTGATTGGAAAATTTTGCTTTCAATATTTTGCTGTATCAAATTTACAATGGTCTGCGTTTAAAGACTCGATTTGGTCTGCATTCTTGGTTGGCCTGCTATCTGCACGACTTGGGTTTGTCTTACTTAACTTAGATGTTTATTTAGAGCATCCAGTTGAAATATGGAAGATTCAAGATAAAGGTTTTCATCTTTATGTGGGAATTGCTTGTGCTGGCCTGTGGATGATTTGGAAAAACAGATCTCTGAAGAAAAGCTTTATTGCACTATTTTTTGCGGCTTTTGCCCTGTTTTTCATTTCAGGTCAATATTTCTATCAACAAGTACAATTGCAATACCAACAATTTCCTCAAGTCAATTTAGTGAGTCTTCAACAAGAGCATGTTGAGCTGACTCAATTCCTCGGCAAACCCACAGTAATTAATCTTTGGGCCAGTTGGTGTCCGCCATGCAGACGTGAAATGCCAGTGTTGAATGATGCGCAACAACGATATCCCAATGTGCAATTTGTCTTTATTAATCAAAATGAAGATGCCAAAGCAGTGCAAACGTATTTGCAACAACACAAACTTAATTTGCATTGGGTTCTACTAGACTTTGACGGTGTAACGGCACATAAAATGGGAATGTTTGGCTTACCCAGCACCTTATTTTTTAATGCACAAGGCAAATTAATCGATACACATATGGGGGAACTTACCCATGCTGCGCTTCACCAAAAAGTTCAAAGGATAGTTTCAGAATAATGTATTTCATTGGTATTGATTGAAGAAATATTGCTTTTAACTTAAGGAGTCATATTGATGATTGATTTAAAAACACTCGGTATTTATTCGCTTGGTTTGGTGTTAAGTGGCTCTTTGTTTGCTGCTGATGCAAATTTCCTTAAAAATAAATTGGAAAAAGAAGGTTATAACTTTGTTAAGCAAATAAGTGCACCCGAAGGTTTAGAGGGTTGGACAGGTTATAAAGATGAATATCCATCTACGATATTTATTTCAAAAGATCAAAAGCACTATATCGTTGGTGATCTATTTAATGCTTCAGGTAAAAACTTAACTGAAGAAGCAATTAATACCCATGTTAAAGGTGCAGTATTAGATGAAATTTGGAAGAGCCTCGAAAAATCGACTTGGATTCAAGACGGCGATAGCAATGCTCCTAAAGTGGTTTATGTATTTAACGACCCAAACTGCCCCTACTGTCATACCTTTTGGCAACAAGCGCGTCCTTTTGTAGATTCAGGAAAAGTTCAATTACGACATATTATGGTTGGGGTAATTCGTCCAAGCAGTAAAGGACAAGCCGCAACGATTTTAAATCACACCAATCCTGCGGAAATTTTCAAACAATACAATTTAAGCAACGGTAAGAATAAATTGGTGGAAATGAAAAGTATTCCTAATGCATTATCTGAAAAGTTAGATGTAAATACCAAACTGATGGATAAATACGGCTTTTACGCTACCCCAGCAATGGTATGGAAAGATGCAAAAGGTGAAATTCAAAGCCAGCAAGGCTCACCGAAAGACATTAAAAAGTTATTTGATTAAGCAATGATAAAAAATGAGTGATTAAAACCCACTCATTTTTGATTAAAGTGTTTTGCATATTTAAAATGAATTGAGTGACATGCAGTTTTATTTTAATCCCTAAACCATTGTTTCACTTGCGATCTGATAATTTAAAATTTATCATGGTTTTATTTTCGAAAGATCATTTAACAATCCCATAAGTTGTTGGATATTCTCTGTACCATATTGCATTTGAATATCTATATAAATTTCTTCCATTTTATTCGCTTGCGTTTCAAAGTATTGTTTACCCTCTTCACTAAGCCGAATCAAACTCACCCGTTGATCATGGAGATTTTGCATTTCTTAATCAAGTTTCGATCAAGCATACGACTTAAGATTCCCGTTAAACTGGGCTTTGAAATACACACCAAATCAGCCAAATGGTTATTTTCAAGCTCATCATATTGATAAAGTACAGCAATCACCCGCCATTTCTGCTCAGTTAAAATCCATTTCATTTAATACTGATCTAAAAGGAGTCATTGTTGCTTCTCGGGCTTGTAACAATGCTAAAGTAAACGATGGCGATAAACGGATAGATTTCATAAAAACCCTTTAAATAAAAAATTAACAGATAGATTAATCACTTGATTAATTAAAGAATTTATTCAATACATATCAGCAACGACATCACACTTTTACTGATAAATTTATACATATAAACCCATATTTTCTTTACTAGAAAGTGATAATAAAAAGAGGTGGATCAGGAAATTTGAACAACACTTATAAGTGATATTTTGCTCCCCAAATGATGTTATAAACATCAATATATGGAGTATTTTATGGCAC